>JASHZW010000128.1 GCA_030042335.1 Nitrososphaerales archaeon | reverse complement strand
AGACAGGGAAGAGCGCCCCGACATAGACGAGATTTACATGAAGGCAGTGATGGCCATGCACGGACAGGGCGGCTGGCCGCTCTCCGTCTTTCTCACACCAGACCTGAAGCCGTTCTATGGGGGAACCTACTTCCCACCCATCCCTAGGCACGGGCTACCGAGCTTCCCCCAGGTACTCGATTTCATCTCAGACCTTTGGGCGAACAAGAAAGACGATGTAATCAGAGATTCGGACGAGATGGTCAGGGTCCTTCAAGAGAGCTACGCCATCCAGGGGCGTGACGACCTTCCAAAATCGATTCTCGATGACACCTACGTTCAGCTCATCTCGTCCCTCGATGAACAGTACGGTGGATTCGGCCCCGCGCCCAAGTTCCCGCTTCCGACCTACATCGAATTCCTGCTCCGCTACTACCGCAGGAACCACAAGGAACCTGCCCTCAAAGCCGCGAAGAGGACGTTACAATCGATGGCCGCCGGTGGCATACACGACCATCTTGGTGGCGGCTTCCACCGCTACTCGACGGACAGATTCTGGCTTGTCCCCCATTTCGAAAAGATGCTGTACGACAACGCCCAGCTTGCAAGAGCTTTCCTCGAGGCATACCTAGTCACGGCCGACAGTTCCCTCCTAGGGACCGCCGCCGACACTCTCGGATGGATGCTGAGGGAGATGAAGAGCCCAGAAGGCGGCTTCTATTCTGCGCAGGATGCCGACACACCCGATGGAGAGGGCTACTACTACACCTGGACGCCCGTGGAGGTAGCCGAAATCGTTGGCGAGGAGGAGTCGACGGTGTTCGACGAGCTCTTCGGCGTAACTACCGAAGGCAACTTTGAAGGCGGGAGGTCCATACTTCATGTAAACTCGTCTGTCGAGCGCATCGGTTCCAAGAACGGCCTAGAGGCAGGAATGGTCAACCGGCTCATTTCGGACGCGAAGACGAGACTGCTCACTGCTCGGCAGAAACGGACGCGCCCAGCCACCGATGACAAGGTCATCGCTTCGTGGAACGGCCTTGCCATCTCAGCGCTCGCCCTGGCCTACCAGGTGACCGGCGAGCAGCAGTATCTTGAAGGAGCTCGCGAAGCTGCAGGTTTCGTGCTGAACAAGCTAGTGAAGAATGGTCGATTGCTAAGGCGCTACAGGGATGGGGACGCAGCCTTCGATGGCGCGCTCGACGACTACGCGTTCACCGCGGCAGCGCTGCTGGACCTCTACGAGACGACTTTTGAAGGGTCGTGGCTGAAACAGGCAGTAAGCCTGACCGAGAAGATGGTCGAACTTTTCTGGGACACCACCTCTGGTGGCTTCACGAATTCCTCGGGGAGTCTCCTTTTGAAGGTAAAGGAGGCATACGACGGACCGACACCTTCGGGCAATTCCATAGCTGCCCTGACACTTCTTCGGCTATCAGACCTGACCGGACGGGAGGATTACAGGACAAAAGCGGAGAAGACGATGAAGTTCTTCGTGGACGTAATGGAGTCGTCACCTACCTCATACACCTACATGATGTGCGCGCTCGATTTCTGGCTTGGCTCGCGCGAGATAGTGGTTGCGGGCATCGGGGACGACCCCGAGTCGCGCGAGGTTCTGGCGGAAATCCGTAGAAAGTTCCTTCCGGACATGGTTATAGCCATCCCGGACGACTCGGTCGCCGAGCTCCAGTCGCTGACGCAGGGCAAGATTAGTATCGGCGGGAGGCCCACAGTCTACATATGTCAGAACTTTGCCTGTCGGAGTCCAATAACTGAGCTAGACTCGCTGAAGACTGCACTGGATGCTTGAGGACGCGACAAAGAGAGAGAAAATTGAAGGCCGTCATTCTCACGGACCCAGAGAGGCCCAAGGCGAGGAGGGAGGACATGATTCCGATGTTGGACAAAGCGGGCATCGGGTTCACAACCAAGGGTGCCGATTTCGGCATTGTTGTAGGCGGCGATGGTATTTTCAGCCACTACGGCCGGCTAATCTCCATCCCACTCCTCTTCGTCAGCGTCAGGTCTAACGAGTCGACGGCTTCGAAGGGCTACCTCGCCGAGGTCAACCTACACGACCTTCCGCGCGCCCTCGAGGAGATCGGTCAGGGTAACTATCGTGAGCTCGAATACAGGAGACTTCAAGTTTCGATAAACGGTATCGTGAAGGGCGACATCTTCACCGACGTCTATCTCGAGAAGGGCGCCGATAGCAACTGCCTGAGGTACCGCGTCGAAGCGCGTGGCAAAGGCGTGGATTTCAGCGAGTCTGCCATCGCCAACGGCGTCATAGTTTGTACGAGCGCCGGCTCGGCCGGCTATTACTCGTACGTCGACAAGCTGCAGGACGGAGGCAGTTTGAGGGCTGGCAGGTTCACGCAGATTGACTCGAATCAGATAGGAGTTTGTCACATAGCTCCCGTGTACACGAAGAGGGACAAGACGGCGGAGATGCCGCTTAGGTACACCCTACCGTGGGGAACGAGTCTGAGGATTACACTCACGAGAGATGCGGACGCCCGCCTCTTTGGTCTCACGAGGTCCAGGAGGGGAATACGGACGAGGGTCAACGATTACGTGGACCTAGCCCCAAGCAAGGCGAAGACGCGAGTGCTCAAGCTCGGGTCCGCGCATCAGTGAGCTTGCGGAAGAGCTCGATTAGTTCCTGCCCATCCGACGCGATGGGGGTGGAGTCGATATCCACTTGGATGGACTCTTGGTCCTTCAGTCCGTTACCCGTAGCGACACATACGACCAGCGAATCCCGCTCAAGCTTGGAACCGATTTCGGTGAGCGCGGCAATTGGAGTCGCGCTGGCTGGTTCCACGAACAATCCTTCCCTTGAAGCTAGGAGCTTCCTCGCGGCGACTATCTGCTCGTCGGAGACCGTGAGGGCCATCCCCTCAGATTCCTTCAGGGCCGCTAGAGCCTTCTTCCATGACGCAGGGCTGCCAATCCGTATGGCCGACGCGACAGTCCGGGGATTCTGTACGGGGGTTATGGCGTCGCTTCCCTTCCAGAAGGCTTTGGCGATAGGTGCTGCCCCCTCGGCCTGGACTCCCGCCATCCTCGGTACCTTGTCCGTAATCCCGCAGAGCTTGAGCTCCTTGAATCCCTTCCAGATTGCGCTTATATTTCCAGCGTTTCCCACCGGAAGCACTAGATAGTCTGGAACCACGAACCCGAGCTGCTCGTAGACCTCGAACGCCAGCGTCTTCTGTCCCTCGAGCCTGTACGGGTTGACAGAATTCATTATGGCAAATTCGGGGAGCCCTGAGATGGACTTGAGCAGGATTCCGAGCGCATCATCGAAGGTTCCCTCCGTCCTGACTATCTTCGCGCCATAGGCGACTGCCTGCACCATCTTGCCAGCTGCCACTTTCCCTGCCGGGAGAATTATCGCGGCACCCTTGCCGGCTCTGGCCGCGTAGGCAGACATCGAGGCTGACGTGTTGCCAGTCGAAGCACACACGAGGACTCGGACCCCGGTCTGCACCGCTCTTGTTACTGAGACCGTCATACCCCTGTCCTTGAACGACGCAGTGGGATTCTGTCCCTCATTCTTGACGTAGAGGTTTCTAGACGAGGTTTCCTTCCCTATATTCTTCGTCTTGACTAGGGGTGTTCCCCCTTCGTCGAGCGAGACGGGGCTGATGTCCTGCGCGAGGGGGAGAAGCGCCCTGAACCGCCAAATCCCTTCACCAGACTTGCCGAACAGCTCATTCCGCGAAACTGCATATTCCTTCTTCACCGCCTCGAGGAGCCCGCCACAGTTGGAACAGAAATATCCCGGCGGGTCCTGTTCGAAGACAGTCCCGCAATCGATGCAATTGAGTGTCCAGCCGGCGGCGACCTTCAAAGACGGATCGCTCCCCGACCTACGACAGTCGTCAGTCCGGTCGCCTCCGTCCCAATGCTCTCGAATCCTCGTATCATCTCTTCAAGGACCTCTTCCGGCCTGTGCTTTCTGGCGTCGACCACGGCGAGCATGGAAGGCCCGGCTCCGCTTATACACACGCCCGTCGCTCCTGCGTTTACACCGGCCTTCCGGACCGCGTCGTATCCCGGTATGAACTGCTTCCGCGCTTCCTCGACGACCCTGTCGTTCATGCCAGAGCCAATCAGCCCAATGTCCCCTCTGGCAAAACCGGAGACGATAAGGCTGGCATTCGCTACGTTGGAGACCATCATGCCAAGGTGCACGCTCGAGGGAAGCACCGACCTCGCATATTCGGTTTTGCGTTCCGGCAGGTCCAGTTTTGGGGTCGCTAGACAGAGGGCCATGTCCTTCGGCGCCGGACAGCTTATCGCGGCGGGCCTCTCGCCGACTCTGACGATGACGAAGCCTCCGAGAATCGAGGCCGAGACATTGTCATAGTGGGCTGTGCCAGATGTGCATGCCTCGCCCATCCCGGCGTAGAATATCATGTCGTCCTTGCTCATACCCAAGTTGAATAGCTGGTCCATGGCGAACGCGGCCGCCGCCGCAGAAGCACCACTGCTCCCCATCCCCAGCCCAATCGGAACTCTCTTGACTATCTCTACCGAAATTCTCTCCTTTATGCCGAAGTCCTTCCCTATCGCGAGGCAGACGGCGCCCGCACCGTTCTTCGAGGCCGTCGACGGCGTCTTGATTCCTTTGACGCTGTCGATGCTGACCGAGAGACGATTGGATTTCTCAGTCGTGAGAGTTATCCTGTCCCTGGGGTTATCAAGAGCAAGAGCAAAGACATCAAACCCAGGTCCAAGATTTGCCGATGAGGCGGAAGCTTCGACTGTAACCTTCAATCTTCTGTCAACTCGGTCTCCAAGGCGATTATATGACTATCGCGTGGACTTACCGGACAAATGCTTTTAGCGGAAAAGAGAAGCCCGTAAAAATCCTTGGCAACTGAGCACGCCCTCCAGCCGCGCGAGTATCAACGCCGAATAGCGGAGACCGCGTCCCTAGCCAACACCCTTGTTGTGCTCCCCACTGGTCTCGGCAAGACGATGATAGCGATGCTCGTTGCGAAGATGCGGCTCGACACGTTTCCTAAAGGTAAGGTGGTCATGCTCGCGCCGACTAGACCTCTAGTCCTGCAACACTATGAAGCCTTCAAGAGTACTCTGGGACTGACGGAAAACGAAGTAGCCGTCATGACGGGAGAGACTGACCCTACGGAACGTAGCTATCTGTGGAGGAGATCGCGGTACATCTTCGCAACCCCGCAGACCGTCCGTAATGACCTCAGCAGCGGTAGAATCGAGCTCAACGACACCGTTCTCATCGTCTTCGACGAGGCACATCGGTCCGTCAAGGACTATTCATACACTCAGCTCGCGGCCATGTACAAGCAACAGGGCTGGACCCCGCTGATACTCGGTCTCACCGCGTCTCCGGGTGGCTCGAGGGAGAAGGTCACCGAGATTGTGAAGAACCTCTTCATCGAAAAGGTCGAGGCTCGGACAGAAGAGGACGAGGACGTCAAACCATACGTCGAACAGACAAAGCTGGAGGGAATCAAGGTCCCTCTGCCCCAGGAATACTCGACAGTCCTCAACGCCCTCAGAGTCGTTTACAACGAGAAGGTGACGAGACTGGTCGAGGGCGGCTTCGTCCCGAAGACGCGCCTTTCGAAGAAGATCTTACTTCAGGCGCGAGGTACTATCGTAAGCCGGCTCCGGAGCGCCGAGGCTAGCGGCGGCAACAAAGGCTACCTCTTCGGCGCCCTGGTTAACCAAGCCCAAGCGATAATAATCGTACACGCAATCGAACTTCTCGAAACCCAGGGGCTCGCCGTACTCGAAAAGTACCTCGTGAGGCTCAGGGAGAAACCGGAACAGGGCAAGTCCGCACAGGCACTGCTCAGAGACAAGCGGTGGTCGATAATCGAAAAGGAGGCCGAGAACCTGCGCGGTATACCCTATCCCAAGCTCGAGAAGCTGGCCGAGATAGCGGAGGAACAGGTCTCCGGAAAGAAGGACTCGAGGATAATCGTGTTCACACAGTACAGGGACACGATAGAGATGATAATCGAACGCCTCGCGAAGAGCGGCATAAGCTCGATGAGGTTCGTGGGCCAAGCCAACAAGACCGACAGCGAGGGGATGGACCAGAGGACTCAGACGAGGGTGCTCGAGCGTTTCCGCGACGGAGAGTTCACAGCACTTGTAAGCAGCAGCATAGGCGAAGAGGGCCTGCACGTCCCCGACGTCGACCTTGTGGTATTCTACGAGGCAGTCCCCTCAGAAATTCGTTCGATACAGCGCAAGGGCAGGACCGGCAGGACCAGACCTGGCAGGGTCATTATACTTCTGGCCGAGGGAACGGTCGACGAGGCCTACTACTACAGCAGTATCAAGCGTGAGAAGTTCATGAGGAGCTTGGTCTCGAACCCGAACGTGAAGAAACCAGAGAGACGCGCGAAGGCCACTACCTTACTGGATTACATGTAGCGAGGCGGTCAGGCAGACGCCTGCTCCATCGCCTTCTTGATTCCGTCGAATATCTCCTTGACCTTCTTCTCAGCGAACCCCTTCAGGATGCTTGAGCCAATTCCCGCCATAACCCCGGTGATCTCCGCGTCTGCCACCCACTTCATCTTCGTGGGAGAATCTCCCTCGAGGTCAAAATCGCTCGTTATCTTCATGCTGCTCCCACTTCCTGTGCCATCGACTAGCAGCCTCGCATGCTGAGACGGGACCTTGTCGGCTATCTTCATGTGTACGTTCATGTTCGTGGTGAGGAACGAGATGCCGATCTTCATTCTCGCGTCCAGGCTGCTCTCATCAATCACCTTCGTCTCTTGCGCGTCAGGGAGGGATTTGGCGATGAATGCCGAATCCGTGAGCAACTGGAAGGCCCGCTCCCTCGGCAGCGTCAAGTCCTCCTGTCCCTCAAGATGGAGCCGCATGCGCGGCCCTCGGCTCGTCTCCGTCTTATTCCTTCTCGTCTTACCGGTAAGCCTCGAAATCTCTTCCGAGGACGGTCGAGGCTATCTTCAGTTCCATGACCTCATCCGTTCCTTCGTATATGCGGGCTACGCGCGAGTCGATCAGGTGCTTCGCCACTGGCGATAGGATTGAGTAGCCGAAGCCTCCAAAGCACTGCACAGCGCTGTCGGCGGAGTCCCAGGCCGAGCGCGTCGCCACGTACTTCGCCACTGCCGAGATTCGATCCGCCTCGGCCCGCAGACCAAGATCCGTCTTGGCATTACCGTAATCCTCCTTCTTCAACGCGGCATGGTAGACCAACCATCTCGACGACTCCAAGTTCGAGGCTATCTTCGCGACGTGCCGCTGGATCAACTGGTGTTTACCAATCAGCTTCCCATGCTGTGTTCTTGAGGAGACCCGCTCCTTCACCTGGTTCAAGCAGTCCTCCATCACGCCTATGGAACCAGACGCGATTCCAATCCTTCCGTTAAGAAGGGCCGAGTACGCCACCGCTAGGCCCCTACCTTCCTCCCCGATTACGTCCTCCTTAGACACCTTGACGTTCGTGAACGACAGCATCGCGGTATCAGAGGTGAAGAGCCCCATCTTTTCCTCCAGTTTCATGTCGACTGAGAATCCCGGATCCTTCGCGTCCACGAGGAAGGCCGTCATGCCCTTCGTCTGGCCTTCGGGATATGCGAAGACTATGAGGCGGTTTGCGACGGATCCGTTCGAGATTAAGTACTTGGAGCCGTTGAGATAGTAGTTGTTTCCGTCCTTCCTAAATTGCGTCTTCAGCGAGGCAGGGTCGCTTCCCGCCTCGGGTTCCGTTAGTGCATAGGCTAGGACGAACTCTCCAGTCGCCGCTTTTGGCAGGTACCTCTGCTTCTGCTCATCGTTCCCCCACTCCTGTAGAGTCAGGCTCCCGAGTGCTTGGTGCACATCCACGAAGGTCACAACCCCTAGACCTACCTGGCCGAACCTCTCCAAGATTAGCGCGTGGACGAGTGGTCTGGCCCCGCCTCCGCCGTACTTCTTGGATATGGGCACCCCCATCAGGTTGTGCTTCTTCAGGACCTCGGGTACCTTGTCGTTGAACTTCCGTTCCATGTATTTCTCGAACTCCGGTACCAGCAGCTCGTTGCAGGCCTCATCGGTCCGCTGAAACAGGGTGTAATCATCATCGGTGAGCTTTACGAGCTTCGACGCATCGGCTACCGATTTCTCGAAAAGCGTCTCCACATGCGTGCCGTCCGTTCTCCGCCATTAAAGGCTCTCGGGAGTAGCCTTTTTAGTCGTCATCCGCCCTGAATCACCGTGGAGATAGACGGCGCCGACGACCTGACACTGAGGACCTACTACATGGTCGACTGGGAGTCGGCCCGCCAGACCGACTCCGACGCGATATGTGTCACCTGCGGTGGGAAGATGAGGAAGTTCGAACCATACCGCGACAAGAGGGGCGTTACCTACGATGGGCTGGTGTGCCACACGTGCAAACAGGTCTACTGGCTCAGACGTGACTAGAGTATCATACTAGCCTGCCGACTATCGCCGCAATCGCGACCGCGTACACAGCGTACTTGTAGATGCTGAGCAGGTACAGTGCGTCTTTCCACGCGGGCGACTCCCTGCTCATGATTGCCAGGTGGTGCATCATCACCACGCTCAACCCGATGAAGACCGAGAGCCCGATGGCCAGCAGGCTGATGGTCGAGGTCTGGATGAAGTAGGCGCCTAGGAAGGGAATAGTCCCCCAGGTAAGGCCGAAACCGACGTACGAATGCATTACCTTTGGGCTCTCGCGGGGATATGCTAGCGCTGCGAAACCCTCCACAAGGACGAAGACGAGGAATCCCAAGTTCCATCTGAACGCCATGTACGCTCCAACAACGACGCCGAGCGCGACCGCTATGATCCCCACAGCGAGTATGTGGCGCGGTATCCGCAGATAGGGCGAAAACTTCTCCCTGCTCGACCCAATGTCGATGTAGTGGGCGCCCACCACCAACCCGAGGAAACTGGCCAGAAGCGTGAAGAGGTATATCTCGAGGCTGAAGCTCGGAGTTATCGCCTGGGCCAGCGTAATCCAGCCGATGAATATGAGACTGAAGGGGACGCGGAGTCCATAGAGCCAGGTGTTCGTCTTCCAAGGTCCGACGAGGTCGGGCTCGACTGGTGGACTCTCCAAGATGGACAATTTCTCGTTGCACAGATTATTAAGCTCTGCACAGAGCAGACCTGTATGGACTCTGGCGTCCAGCCTCTGGCCCGGCAGATTTTCGAGGGTCTGTCACCCTCATATGATCGGACCCTGGAGTTGGTCACGCTCATGCAGGACCCGTACTGGAAGAGCTGGCTGCTCGTCCACGCGGAACTCGCCCGGGGGAGCAGGGTCCTCGACATCGGCTGCGGCACAGGAGTGCTCGAGCAGAGAATCGATGGCGGGACAGAGATCATCGGCGTCGACATCACAGAGGAGATGGTCCGCCTCGCGCAGGGAAAGCGGATTCCCTCGATGTCGTCCCTGAACTTGGCTGACGGAGAGCACCTTCCGTTCAAGGATGGGTCATTCGACTGCGTCCTGTCGTGCTATGTCGTAAAATACTGCAAGCCGTCACAACTAGCGAGCGAGGCCGCGCGGGTGCTGCGACCAGGCGGAGTTCTCGTCCTGTACGATTTCTCGGCCCCTCGAGGACTGCTGGCTCCCTTTCATGCTCTCTACGTCTACGGGTTCCTGAAGATAATCGGCACGGCTATGCGTCCCCTCGACGCCAAGGAAGCCCTGACCTATCAGGTGCTGCCGAAAGTCATCCGCTCAAGGATATGGGATGCCCGATTCGACGAAGTTCTCAGGTCTGCAGGATTTCGGGGGATTGGGAGCAGACGACTCACTGGCGGGGTGGTCACCGGTTTCTGGGCGACGAAGGCCTAGGCGCATCGCGAGCTTTTTTAGTGCTCCTCTCGCGCGTTGAGCTCATGTCAGTAGTCAGCGGAAACGAGGTCGCAGGCTGCTGCAGGTCTGTCGTGAAAGTTAACCCCAACGGCGTCGACCTTGCGCCAATGGCTGTGCGCGTGCTGCCGACCGACCTCACGATTCTTCTCCACGGAGAGCAGAGAGGCTACATCGGCCAGGACGGGAAGGTCTCGTCAGAAAAGCAGGCCATCAACCCGGATGCTGATGGGTTCTACAACTTCGAGAAGGGCAGGTTGTACGAACTCCGCTTTGCCGAGGTCTCCGTGCCGCCCACCTGCACGGGACTGGCTTTCCCACGTTCCTCCATGAACAGGCTCGGGATAATCAAGCTCGAGTCCGCGGTCTTCGATAGCGGATACCGCGGGGAACCCACGCAGGTCATATTCGCGCCGATTCCCGCGAAGGTCCACAAGAACGAGGCGCTCATACAGCTAGTCTTCTTGCGCAACGAGAAGCCTGCAGAGACACTCTACAGCGGCTTCTACCAGAATGAGAAAGGCTGATCGCTAGGCCTTCTTGAGCGCCACAACGTCGTTGTAGTACCTGCAGACGGACTTCAGCGTGCAGATGTCACACCTAGGACCTATAGGTTTGCACGTCGTCTGCCCGAATCGTACGAAGAGCTCGTTCAGCTCCAGCCAGTATCGCTTGGGAATCATCTTCGTCAGTTCCTCCTCCGTCTGCTCGGGAGTTTTCGTGTCGACTAGGCCAAGCCGGTTGGCGATTCTGTGGACATGTGTGTCTACAGGAATAGCGGGTTTGTGGAAGCCGTAGACGAGAACACAGTTCGCCGTTTTCCTGCCGACAGCGTGGAGGGTAAGCAGGTCCTCCAAGTTGTCGGGGACCTTTCCATGAAATTCATCGGCCACTTGCTTGGCGACTGTTATGATGTTCCTCGTCTTCATGTTGTAGAATCCCACGGATTTTATCAGCTCCTTGACCCTCCGGGGGTCCGCGTTCGCGAGCTTCTCTGGCGTATCATAGACCTCGAACAGTCTGTCTGTCGCCTTCGAGGTGCTTTCGTCTCTCGTCCTGTGCGATAGGACCGTCCCTATGAGTATCCTGAAGGGGTCGCCGCCCTCCGCATCTCGGAGTTCGGCGAGCGCGGTGGCACGCTTGTCAGTGCTGTTCTGCACCATCTTGCTGATCCTTTTCAGGATCTCGCCTATGCCAAGTCTTTGGTAGCCCATGGCTCTTTGCGATACCATTCCGAAACCTCCTCCGCAGTCTTCTCTATCGTGTAACCTGGAGCGTAAGAGATCTTCTTCCAGAACTGCTGTTCGCCGATTGTCCTGCCTGCCCTTATCTGCTCCGCTGCATACTGTGGGATGAGCGTCCTTCCCGAGAGGAACCCGCTTGACTTCATCTCTGCCTTCTTGCCCGTTGCTTCGGATATGCCTTTAGAGAGGTTCTCGATGCTCGCGTCGAAGGACTTCACCAGACATTCCTCCCATCGCCCTTCGTACGTGGCCGCTCTGAGCAGCGACTGTGCTATGTCCTTGGGATGGCTGAGAGAGATGGCGTTCGCGGAACCCGGTGGTAACACCACCTTTCCATCTTCAAGCATCTTCAGCAGAGGCGAAGTAATTGTCTTGTCCCTAGGACCGACCGCCCTCGCAGACCTGACCACCCTCACCTTCATGTCGGGATGGTTCCGACCGAAATCGGCGACGATCGTCTCGGCCGCCAGCTTTCCCTTCTGGTATTCATCGGCTGGTCTCGGGGTCGAGTTCGGTTCTATTGCGCTTCCAGACCCGTAAACATCGAGACAGCTCAGATGAACGAAGACCTTCGCCCCGTGCTCGTTCGCCTCCTCCAGGAGATTATTGAGTGCAACCGCGTTGAACTTGGCGTAATCGCCGCTGCCCGGTGTAGGAAATGCGAGATTGTACACGACGTCTACCATGTCCAGCGGTTCGTGAAGGCCGCGGCGGTCCATAAGGTCAGCCTCGATGCACTGTACGCCACACTGGTCCATGATCCTCAGGAATGACCCCTTACGAAATATGCCCTTGGATATCTCACCCTCCTTGAAGAAGTACTCCGCCAGATGGCCGCCGACGAACCCAGTTCCGCCGACTATGAGGTTCGTTGTCTCGTCTCTCCGGAGTGTTGATGCTCGTGGGTCTGGGCGCTCTTGGGATCGATGTCGAAGTCACCCTCCACGAGCCTGAGCTGCAGGTCCTCCTCGAATGCTCCCAAGTCGCCGAAGATTTCCTTCAGCTTCTTCTTGGCGACGGGCGACAGCTTCGGGGCGACGTTCTGCCCGCCGTACCTCCCATATGCTATCGCGGTGAAGCTCACCCGTTGGCCATGAATAACGATTTGTCCCCTGATAATGTTGGCGATGTCACCTCCGCTCACATCGTCAACCATAATCTGATAGTCTGGAAGGTTGCTCTTCCTCTCCGGCCTCAAGATACGCGCGCCTTTCTTCGGAACTATATGAAGGATGGGACTACTCGGTGAGCAGCGGATACCTGAAGTCCTCTTTGTACGTGTTTAGCACAAGATGGGTATTCGTGCGTTCTACGTACGGGACTGAGAGCAGCTCCTTCGTGAATTTGCTCACTTCGTCTCGGTTCTTGAACCTCGATATCACGATGCTATCCTCTATTCCGGTCACGTCATAGACCGCGCAGACGGAGTTAAGCTTCGCTATCCTCTCCTGTACCTCCACGAGCTTTCCCTTCGAGACGGTGACCTCCGTTATCGTGGTGATTTCGTAGCCGAGCTTCTCTTGGTCGAGCATTCCGGCATATCCCCTGATGACGCCGTCCTGTTCCATCTTCCTCACCCTCTGTGCCACAGTCACGACGGAAACGCCGGTCTTCTTGGCGAGCTCCCGGTAGGACTGGCGCGCATCGCCCTCGAGCTCCTTCAGCAGTGACCTATCCAAATCGTCCATTTTCATCTGTGAACGCTTATCCCCCTCTTTCTAGCATTTGATAAGCATTATTATTACTTCCATTGCCAACTGTTCAAAGACTGAGCAAAACTTATAACCGGTAGTAATCGACGCGCTTCGATGCCGTTCGATAAGACACCAAAGGGGTTAGTCCCGCGGAAGCGGACACCCAAGCAAATTGTCGATGAGGTGGCTTCCAAGGGTATCCGTTTCATAGACCTGCAATTTACAGACGTACCCGGCCGCTCCCAGCATGTCACGATTCCATACAACATGCTCGAGGTCGAGACGTTCGAAGAGGGGGTTCCAAAACTTGACGGGTCCTCCATCAAGGGGTTCGCACACATATTCGATTCGGACATGCTCTTGCTTCCCGACCCCTCGACGTTCGCCATTATTCCGTGGGGCGATCAACGTTTCCCTACAGCTAGGATGATTTGCGACGTTCACTGGGGCTACGAAAAGGGCCGCTTCTCACGAGACCCACGCTACGTGGCACAGAAAGCCGAGGCTGCCGTAAAAGCCGCCGGCTTCACTGAGTCCTACTGGGGACCCGAAATGGAGTTCTTCGTCTTCGACTCGGTCACCTGGGATATCGCAAGTCCGTTCGCGAGCAGTCACAAGATTACCTCAATCGAGTCCGCCCACGAGGCGAGGGGCACCAACTTTCCCATCAGGTTCAAAGAGGGTTACTATCCTACGCCACCGACAGATACCCTGCAGGACTATAGAAGCGAGGTGGCGTATCACCTCGATGAGTCGTTCGGAATCGTCAACGACGCGCACCATCATGAGGTCGCGACAGCAGGACAGTGCGAGATCAACCTCTACAGGGACACCCTGACACCTGGCGCTGACAGTATTCTCACATACAAATACGTCATCAAGAACGTAGCAGCCAACAGGGGGCTGATAGCGACCGTAATGCCGAAGCCGATCTTCGGCGACAATGCCTCAGGCATGCACGTATCCTCCAGCCTCTGGAAGGGAGACAAGAACTCGTTCTACGACGAGAGCGATGAGTATGCCAATCTGAGCCAGACCGGGCGCTACTACGTCGGAGGACTTCTCGAACACAGCAGGGCGATCTGCGCGATAACCAACCCCACTACCAATTCTTACAGGAGGCTAGTCCCGGGTTACGAGGCTCCGGTCTTCGTGGCCTGGAGCAGAGGAAACAGGTCCGCCAACGTCAGAATCCCGCTGCACTACAAGGGCAAGTCAGGAATGAAGGGCAAGAGGACAGAGTTCAGGACCCCTGACCCTTCGGCCAACACCTACCTCGCGTTCGCAGCCATAGTCTCAGCCGGACTCGACGGCATCAAGAAGAAAATCGACCCCGGAGACCCAGTCAACGAAGACATCTACGAGCTGACCCCACAGAAAAGGAAGCAGCTCGGTGTCAGAGAGCTACCAAGAAGCCTCATGGAGTCGATAGACGCGCTAAAGAGCGATTCCGGTTTCCTGAAGGGCGTCTTCTCGGACGACCTGACCGAGACGATAATCGAGCTGGAGACAGAGAACTACAACACCGTGGCCGCGAGACCAACGCCTTACGAGTTCTATCTCTACTTCGACATCTAGTGGAGACCTCCAAAAATTCAATCCCTTCGGAAAAGGTTGGATCTGGGGTCGGAGAGTAGGCAAAAAGATATCTCGGTATCGCGAGCCTCAGAACCGATTGATTCACTGGCCGGAGAAGTACAGCCCTGAGAGGACGGCGGTCCACGCGCGCAATGAACTGGATGTGCCAGTCCCGCCCGAGCCCATATGGGCCTGGCTCATCAGGGCTGACTTGTGGTCGACGTGGTACAGCAACGCGAGGAAGGTCGTTATCGCGGGAGGCAGACACGACCTTGGGCCCGGCGTGACGTTCAGGTGGACAACCTTCGGGGCATCTCTGAAGTCGAGGGTCGAGGAATTCGTGCCCTTCGAACGGCTCGCGTGGACCGCCAGAGGCACCGGGATTGACGTCTACCACGCATGGCTAATCGAAAGGACGCCCTCTGGATGTCACGTGCTGACAGAGGAAAACCAGAACGGCATCCTCGCCCGCTTGAGCGCAACCTTACGGCCTGGGAACATGGAAAGATATCACCAGGTATGGTTGCAGAACCTGCTCGTGAAGGCGAAGCAGGGATATCCTCCACCTGTATAGGATACACCCCCAGCGAGACCGTTGAACCAAGACAACCCGGCTGTCCATCGAGATACTTCTAACATAAATTATGATTTTGATAAGCTATTATTAATAGTGAAATGGCAATATATTCCAGCGTATTTAATAGTAATCTGTATATATTTAATAACCACAGGACAAGGAGGTACTCCAGTCATGCAGATATCGACTCCAAATAGAAACAGATACGTGATCCCGGCTGTAGTTGTGATAGTAATTCTGGTCGTGGCAGTGACGGCAGGGCTGTATCTTACGACTCAGCATCCCGCGACTTCGAGTTCCACCTCCAGTCCGTCGACGGGCGCCTCTTCAACCGTGATTAATATCGTCGCGGCCGAGAACTTCTGGGGTAGCCTGGTGTCGCAGCTAGCAGGAGTTCACGGCAACGTCACGAGCATAGTGTCAGACCCGAACGTTGACCCTCACACGTATGAGGCGAACCCAGCCGACGCAATCGCCATCGCCAACGCGCAGCTCGTCATCATCAACGGGATGCAGTACGACACTTGGGCGTCACAGCTTATCAACGCCAGCGATACACCTGGACAGGTCGTGCTAGACGCTCAACGGATAGTGGGCCTTCCAGATACCCCAGCAACCTATGCCAACATTAATCCGCACCTGTGGTATAGTCCTTGGTACGTGAACGACACTGTCCATGCGATGTACAACGCCCTCGTAAAGATCGATCCGACGGACGAAGCGTACTACAACGCCAACTACGCCAGTCTGAATTCGTCGTTGTACCAGACCTACATGAAGCAGGAAGACGCAATGAGGGCGGAATACGGTGGGTCGTCTTCGACAGTCGTCCAGGACGTACTGCGGCAATACTCTGGCAACGTTACCATAGAGGCGACCGAAAGTATCGTCCAGTTCTTCGCCAACGCGACGGGTCTGAACATCGCCACACCCGTGAGTTTCATGTTCGCCGTCGCCGAAGGGAATGACCCTTCGCCCGCTGCTATCGCCACGATGGAGCAACAGCTCTCGGCCGGGAATTCATCAATCAGGTGTCTGGAGTACAACATCCAAACAGTCATGCCCATCACGCAGACGATAAAGCAGGTCGCCACCCAATACCAGATTCCAATCGCCGATGTCTCGGAGACTGTCCAACCACCGAGCCTCACATTCCAGGCATGGCAGGGAGGCGAAGTGGCACAGCTCCAAAACTGCCTCAACTCAATAGCGCTGGGTAACGTACCTGCACATGTCCAGGCACACGTCCAGACGACAGATACGTTACCCACGCAGATCACAAGGTCCATCGGCTCTGGATACCAGATTCCGGCCGCTGAGCGCTGGGCAACCCGCTTGCAATAGCGCTGGGAATTTGAACAATGACTGCAACGGAGACCTCGACCGAGCGTGTTGACGCGTTTTCGGACCTAATAGTCGGAAAGAACGTCATCGCCGGATACCGCGAAAAGGTCGTCTGGAAGGACGCGAATTTCTCGTTCGGTAAGGGAGAGTTCGTCGCCGTCATTGGACCGAACGGAGCTGGTAAAACGACCCTCTTCCGGATGCTTCTTGGCCTGCAACCTGCCCTGAGCGGGAGCCTCACGATACTGGGTTCTCCGCCGACGAAGGGCAACCCTCGTATTGGTTACGTTCCCCAACGTCACATAATCGACTCGGACACGAACGTCGAGGCACAGGAACTGGTCAGGCTCGGTGTCTCAGGGAAGCACTGGGGGGTCAACCCATTCTCCCACTGGGACAGTAAGGCTGCCAAAGAGGCGCTTCATGCGGTAGGGAGCGAGGACATCGCCCACCGACCTCTCGGTGTCCTTTCGGGAGGAGAGCTCCAGAGGATCTTCCTTGCGGAGGCATTGGTGAGCAATCCCGATGTTCTCTTG
>JASHZW010000127.1 GCA_030042335.1 Nitrososphaerales archaeon | reverse complement strand
GACTCTGGCACCGCAGACGAGTGAAAGATAGTGCTCTCGACCCGCTACTTCGGTGCCCTAGTGGTAAAGGCAGTTGCGCTGGCCGTCGGCCTGGAGACCAGCATCTACGCGACGGGCTACCTCTACGACGAAGTGGCATATCTCGGTCGGTCAGGAGTGGTCTCGCTCGGCGGCGTCCTGATTGCGGTGGCGGCCATGAGCCTCGCGCTGACAGGAGTGGCCCTGGTCGCTTCGCTGCCGGAGTCGCTCAGGGTGAGGGTCCGGAGGCCGCCGCGGTTGCCGCGGACGAAGCCTGTCTATGGCTTCGGGACAGTCCTTGCCGTGGGCGTGGGCGCCACTCTGGGTTCGCCGCTTTTCATCCTGATACCACAGAACGTCGTCCAGTATGAGTTCGTTTCTCTCGGATCACTGTTGCTCGCGACCATGCTCTCGATTCTCATGGCGAAGGTCTATGCCGACATGTACTCCGAGTCCCGGAAGCGCGGTCTCGACGCGGTGGGGGGGCCTTCCTTCACGAGGACCGCGGTGGGGGTGAGGAGTGTGAGATACTTCGTGAGCAGGGTCTCGATGTGGGTGGCGAACACGACCTTGGCTGCATACTCGAAGCTGGTCTTCCTTATCTTCGACTTCGAGTACTTCCCGAAGATACTGGACCAGCTCGGGGTCGCGGGTACGACGGAGACCGTCGTCGTGTACGCGATAGCGTTCGCCCTGATCGCGTGGACTGTCCTCGATTCGTTCTACGAGCAGAGGCTGCTCCACATCACGGGATTGCTGCAGATATTTCTGACAAGTATCTTCGTCGCGATCCTTCTCTACGACAGCGCCCTCCTCGGTGCGGCGGGTAGATGGAACTTCTCAGGAATCCTCCACTACACGGGAGGCATGACCTGGCCGGTGGCGCTCGTGATCAACACCGGTTACCTGTACCTCCTCTTCTTCGGGTTCCAGGAGATCCAGTCGCTCGAAAGGGACGCGCGAGAGACCTCGGGTGTCACGGTTGTCTCCTGGATCAGGAAAGGGTACAAGCTTGGGAAGGCGAGCTATCTGGGAGTAGCGATGGTCCTGACGGTGATTATCGCCGCGGCCGTCAACATATTCTACGGTCTGGCGGTCTTCGCGGTCCACCCGGACCCGGCCGCAGTGCTGCAGGCTCAGATCCCGGCTCTCTATCTGGCAGACGTATTCCTGAATCCGTTCCAGGAGCTTCTGATGGCCATAGCCTTCCTCATCGCGACGGTCACGACCTTCGTCCCCGCCTTCCTCGCAGCAACACGCCACCTTGCGGCCCTCGGGGAAGACGGCTACATGCCCCGTTCGCTCGCGAGCATTTCGTGGCTATTCACGCTCGTCTCGATATTCCTCCTCGCCGCCGGGAACCAGAACTTCCTCGTCGGGATAACGGACTTCATGGTCCTGGTGAGCCTCGGGGTCATATCCCTCTCCGCAGTATGGCTGAGGAGGTCCCGGGGTGCGCCTTATGGCAGGGCCGACTTTCTCCCAATCCTCGTGGGAGCGAGCTGTTTCGTCGCTGGAGGAGCAGTTTATTTCGTGGGCTCGTCGGTGGTGATCTTCGGCGCGCTCGCCATCCTCTTCGCCTACCTCGCGTTCGATATCCTTGAGCTCGGCTCTCTGGGAGTGCAGCTTTTCTTGTCCGTCCTGAGCCTCTCGAGCCTCTCACTGCTGACCCTCTTCCCCCAGGCCGTCCACGTGAAGGGGCAGTTTCTCTCGCTGCTTCCTCTCAGCGCGCAGGGCGCGTGGGAGGTGCTCTCAGGAATGCTGGTCATCGCGCCCCTGGTCCTCCTGCTCAACCTTTATGTCGACGCGTCGGTGCTGAAGAAAAGATAGCCGGTTAGTTCTTGGGACCCTGAACGGAGAGACCGAGCGTCCCGATGAGCGTGGAGCCGCTCGGCCCCAGGAGCTTGAGCCTCTCCAGTGCCAGCTTCGGGTCGATCTTTCTTATCTCAGCCATGGACTCCTTAGACTGGATGATGACTCCGACGGCGCGCTTGGCGAACCCGAGGCAGTCCAGCATGGCGAGTATGTCTTCTTCTCCTGCTTTCAGTTTGGTGAGACGTAGCTTCTGCCTCTTCAGGTCGACGATCGCGTCGGTCAGGTTTCCCGCAGCGTTCTTCACGGAGACCAGGTCTATGTGCTTGCTGAGTCCGGGCTCCCCGGTCACGTCGACCTTCAGTCCGTCGCCCGAGTACTCTACCGTTACGAACGAATCGGAACCGGACCTCGAGAAGACGAGGTCGACCTGCCCGTGCGTCTCGTGGCTGACGAAAGTAGCGGTGAGGTGATTCTTGGAGGCTCTCGCCTTGGAGAGCGAATAGCCGTCTAGCTTCTCGAAGTCGGGCACGGGTTCCTTCCTCAGCCAAGCCTTCCCGAGACGCACCGGCAATCTCACCCCCTTCTGGAGCTCGGCAAACGTCAGCTCACCGCGCAACAGCTTGGAGACCCCCGTGTTCAACAGGAACTCATATTCTATCTCGCCGGCGCATCGGTACTCCGCCATCGCCGAGTAAGACCCGTTGGACAGCGCGACCGTCACCTGTTCGTCTATCACGGGGAGCGGTGCGGAGGCGAGGTAGGACTCGAGGCTCTTCTTCGCCTTGAGCTCCTCCGAGGCAGACTGGGAGGAGGAGCGCTCGAGTTCCACCTTGAGCTTGGCGTCTATCCGTTCCTTCGCCTGCTGTATCGCCAGCGCCGCGAACTCGTTGACCTTGTTGGAGAGCGCCTTGGAGGCCTCGGGGTCGAGCTTGACGTCTTCTAGCGCCTGCGAAATCTCAGATTTCAGGCTGTCCAGCGCTTCGATTTGCTTCGCCGCACCTTCCTTCATCTCCTGCTGCTCCTCTAGGATGCGGCGCCAGTTCTGGGAGAACCTCACCGCGTCGACCAGCTCGGTGAACAGCAGTTCAGCGGGGTTGGAGCTTTCCGACATCCCCTGGGTCAAGACCATTTACCTGCTAGACTAGATAAACATGGGCGGCTTCCTAAGCGTGGGCTCCAGCTTCGGATATGAATGCCTGGACTCCCGCGTTGAACTCGGCGGCGTTCTCCATGTGGGGAAAGTGCCGAGCGTTCGATACCTTCATCGCACGGGATTTGGGTACGGTCGCGGACACTAGCTCCCCGATACGACGGAGCCAGAGGGCGCTGGCAGAGCCGTTGACGATCAGCGTCGGCGAAGCGATCCGCGCAGCGCGGTCTCTGAACGACGGCAGCTTCGTCTTGAGCTCCGCGATCGTCCTCGCGTTGTCAAGCATCATCGATTTGACGGCCTTGGACATTGTATCGAAGGCTCCCGGCTGGTCCTGCACGCCATCAACGTTCAGCTCGACGGCCTCTTGCATCCGTCCGGCGTTGAGCGCCGCGAGAGAGGGCTTGAGGGAGCGCGTCTGGAATCGTCTCGCGGAGAGCGCGACCGAGGGGCTCCGCAGCAGGAGGGCGAAGAGCTGTCCGGAGTTCGTCTCGTCTTCGACGAGTAAAGTTGCTATCGCTGGCTCGACCAGGACGAGGGTGCGTATAAGTTCCGGGTGCTCAGACGCAAGGTAGGCTGCGGCGAACCCTCCGTATGAGTGTCCCACGAGATGGACCGGTCCGACCCCGAGATTCTCGATGAATGATTTCAGGTCGGCGGCGTTATCGGCTACTGCGCTGTCACTGACGTCACCCGCCCGAGTGTTCGGGTACGCGTATCGTCTGCTGTAGGAAAGCGTCCTGTAGGTCTTCGAGAAGAAATCAACCTGCGCCTGCCATGCGCGGTAATCCATAGGTATACCGTGCGAGAATATGATCGGCTCTCCGTTCCCTCTCTCCTCGTAGTAGAGTTTGACACCTCCGGTATCGAGGACCGGCATCGACGAATTCGAGCCGCCCGCGCGGCGTCCTATAAGCCGTTCGAACCCTTCACCCTGCCGTCTTGGGAGCGGCGAGGTCCTCCTTGTGACGGAGCATGTACACCGATACCACCGCTATCCAGAGCAGCACGCTTCCTAGGAAGAGCCTCTCGAAGAGCCCCCCAAGATGGGCATTAATCCTCGGGGTGATGAACCCGTCGAGCAGGTCGAGCAGACAGAACACGACCGCGAGGACACCGATTGGAAGCGCGACGCGTCTCAGCTTTTGGAGCGCGGCCGTACCGTGCATGTTGAGAGAGAAGGAGAGCGCGCCGAAGGCCCCGCCAAGGAACGCGAGGATGGCCACCACTAGGTGGATCGCGCCGTGCCACGAGATAGGTGTAGCCGGCACGTCGGTGGGGAATATCGCGAGGAGGATCGCACCCACCGACCAGACCCCGAAGAGGTACTTCGCCGTGCGGAACCTGGAGCGGTCCACCCCCATCAGGGCGAGGGAGCCGAGCAGCGCGAACAGGAACTCGAGCGAGAGTATGCCGCGGTTCAGGAAGTTCGCCGTCATGATGTATCCGTACGGCCCTACCGCAAGATCGCTCTCCGCCTGGCTGATGGGGCTGTAGTGAGGAGGAAGCGACTGGGCTATGATGTCGAGGACGAGGTACAGGAAAACGCCTACCAAGGCTACGGAGTACCGGCGCATTACCTTCGAGGCTTCGCTCATCGTTCCATCATCATCTCGATTCTGGCGCGGGCCTCGTCGAGGACCTTCGCAACCTCCACGCGCCTCTCCTCAGACATCTCCGGAAGATAGACCATTATCGTACGCTCGAGTCTTCTCGCGCTCCGGAGGATGGGGAAGTCGCCGCGCGGGTCTGCATCCTTCATCGAACCGAGGAACTCGTCGAGCGGGGCGCGGTTCTTGGAAAGGAACTCCTTCCCCGCGATGGTCACGCTGTAGGTCACCTTGCCGTCAGACTCCTCGCCCTCCACGTAGCCGTTGTCCGCGAGCCACTGCAGCGTGGGATAAATCACTCCGGGGCTCGGCTCGTATCGGCCGCCGAACAGAGATGATATCTCCTTGGAGACCTCATACCCGTGCATCGGCCGCGCCTTCAGCGTGTCGAGCACGAGAAGCTTCATCGTTCCTCGCCGGATGAAGCGGCTGATTCTTGCGCGTCTGACCGAGAACAAGACATATCTCGATATATCGAGATATGTCGGTATTAGATAAGCGTTCGCCTGCTGGACGAAACGTCATCCTCGTTATGCATATCTAATGCGCTCAAGAGAGGGCACAATCAGCAAAATGTCAGGAGCCGGAAGCGGTACAGGAGATATCGGCGATTCCGGCGACGATGTCCTTCCCCGGTCGATCTTCGTCCCGTCCGAGGACCCGAGGAAGGAGATGAGGGAGACAGTCGACACGATTCTCTCAGACAAGTTCATGGCCTTCCTTTCGATCCTCCTTCTCCCCGTTATCCTCATCCCGCTCTTCGTAAGCCTGCCCGTCTACTTTGTCGGTTTCTTCGAGATTTGCGACGCGACCATCGTGGTCTTCTTCATCGTTGAGTACTTCGCCAAACTGTATCTCGCGAAGAACAGGTGGGAGTTCTTCAAGTCTCCATGGCACATCGTAGACCTGATAGTGGTTGCGCTCTCAATCCTGTCCTACCTCCCGCTGGTGGTACTGCACGGAAGGGGGTCCACGGCGCTCCTCCTTCGGCTCCTGAGGCTCCCGAGGGCCATAGCGGTCGGAGGGCGGACCGCGGGCAGCAGGATAAAGAGTACCGGCACGCAGACGGTCTCCGAGACCAAGCAGACGCCGACCGTCATAAGGCAGGTAGGGGCGGACCTGACAACCGAGCACGACGACCTCACCTGGGACGACGTGAAGGCGCATCTAGCGACAAAGGAACAGGAGTGGATTGACATCCACAACATAACGGAGGAAGGCGTGCTGAAGCTCAGCGCAATGCTCAGTG
>JASHZW010000126.1 GCA_030042335.1 Nitrososphaerales archaeon | reverse complement strand
GAACAGAATGATCCCGATTCCCACGGCTATTGCCGCTAATGCGAGTTCCTTCAATGCCCTGCGCATTGAGTTGTCAGGCTGATACCGCAGATATGAAGTTTTAGCCGAATGATACATTGAGGACGGGTGTGTCCCGACAGTTAGCTTTCCTTTCGACGTTCAGGGATGTCCTGAAGAGTTACCCAGGCTCTTTCCGGCTCAGGCTCCTGCGGAGCCATTCCGTTCAGCGGGACGACGGCCTTTGCTCTCTTGCAGAGCACAGGCGAGCGCATATATGAGGCGCCCGGGTTCTTCGAGTTCTGTTAGCTTTTGTTCCTGGATTGTGTTTTTCATGGTCTCTATCTCAGGCTCGCTCGTGAGGAGGAGTTGATCGCCGAGCCGACGACCGGATTGGGGGAGGGAGCATCCGCTGGGGCTTGAGGACGACTGGAGAGCAAGCGAGACTGCGTACGCCGAGCTCGTGTTCCGCCCTGTGGTCCAGTCTGGATACACGACTCGGGACATGGGGTCAAAGAAAGCCGTCAGGCAGGTGGTACTGGGCGCTTCCCTCAACAAGGCGATATTCGCGGTCTTCACCTCCTCCGGCGCGCTCTTCCCTTTCATATTATACGCCGTGCTGACTGAAAGGAATCCGGAGCTGCAGACACTGGTGAAGAGGCTGCTGGCCCATGGCAGCGTCGCTCCGATATCCCTCGCAGTTACCGTATCCCTGGGACTGCTCCTCGTCTTCGGTTACGTCGTCCTGTACTGCGTACAGGTGCTGCCCAGCTTCGTGACGACAGGTTCGTTCGCTCCTTTGACCCTTCTCCCCCTCGAGTCGAGGACGATTTCCCGCGTCGCCGCCCTCACCCTTTGGAGGACCCTCGACTACATCTTCGTCGTGAGCCTTCTGAGCCTCGTCGCTTCCGCGGCGTACTTCACCCGTTCCGTATGGGCAACCCTCTTGGTCGGCCTGGCGGACATCTCAGGCTTTCTGCTCGCCGTGGGGCTGGCCCTGTGGCTCACCGCCGTCTTCCAGAGGCAGGCGGAATCGGGTTCCGTGTCCGGCCTGCGCGCTCTCGCGAGGCCGCTGACCTTCATCCTGTGGGGTCTGGGCGTGATGAGCGCGGTCTTCCTCTTCAGTCTCATCTCCTACGTCGCGCCATCCATCCAGAGCGCGTTGAACTCGCCCGATTCCCTTCCCGGGATCGTTCTCCCCCCTTCCTTCCCTTCTCAGCGGGTGTCGTCGCGGCCTACCTCCAGGGCCAGAGCGTCCCGCATCTTACTCTCCTGCTCGGGTTCGCAGGATTGACCGCGGCGGGGGTCGTCGCTGCTGCTTCGGCGAGGGCCATTCTCGGAGCCCTGAGTGCCGTGATTGCTCCCCCAAAGGCGACCAGTACCCTGCCCAAAGGGGAGCGTTTCTCCTTCAAGGTCAGGGGGGCCCTGGAGGGCTACCTCCTGAAGGACCTGAGGGTGGCTACGCGCAACCCCGCGACGGGGTTCCTCTTCGCCCTCCCCGTCTTCGACATCATCGCCGTCGCGGTTCCGCTGCTGACGACAAGCGCGATCAGGATGTCGGAGGTGCTGACGGGAGTTCAGGTGGGGGCGGGATTCTCCCTCTTCTCGGCGTTTCTGCTCGTGACGGTCGAGGACTTCGGGGTCGAGCGGCGTACAGCCCTCCCTTTCAGGGAGAAGGTCAGGACCCTCTCGAAGGCCCTCATCTCGACGTGCTGCTACCTTCCAGTTCCACTCTCGATAGGGCTGGTGTTGCTGTTCAAGACGTCCACCTTTCCAGCGGGGACCCTAGCTGTGCCCGTCCTCGGGATTGCCTCCGTGTTCGCAGGCTGCGTACTCGAGGTCACAGTCATAAGGATCTTGGCCGAGGACGGCCGGGGCACAGCGGTGCGCTTCGGCGCCGGGGTCGGGACGGGAGAGACGACGATGCTGCTACCGTCGGTCGCATACTCGGTGGCCTACATCCTTACGAGGGATCACGCGGAAGCGCTGGTGGTCCTGGCGGCACTCACGCTCGCGGAACTAGGTTTAGCAGCCCTCGTCCTCGGGAGGCGAAGCCGAACCTCCTGACGGAGGCTGCAATCAGACGAGGAGATATTCGATGACGTTCGCAGGCTCGAGCTGCTGCGTGACTGGATTAACCTTCAGCCGGAACGTCTCGAGTGCGGTGAGACCCAATAAGGGTGTCTCGTCCTCGCCGCCTATCATTACAGGCACCGTCCAGATCTGTCCGTTGAATTCGAGCTCGCATTGGGCTACTTCGCGTTCAAGGACGCGCCCATCGGCCGCTCGTACCTGCACGACAGTCCGGGGCTTGGCTCCAACCGACCTGGGTGACCGAGCGCGGAACCTTCGTGAAGATCGCTCCCGTATCGACGAGCATCTCTACGTCAGCGTCCCCCGATGGCCCATGAAGCCTTGCCTTGACGCGAGTCTCTCCCATATTCATTGATTCGCCAACGAGCTAGTGCCGGCAATAAAGATAGCACCACGGTCGACATCGCCTTGAAGGCCGCTGGTGAATGCACGTAGGGCGGCAAAGAAAGGTGTTCATCCTCAGGACTCTCAGGAGACTCGCGAGGCCCGGGGTGAGGTTCGTCAAGCCAAGCATAACTCCAGCCGATTCATTGGCCGAATCTTAGAATGTACTCGCACCTAGGCGATTACAATGATTTTTCCGGTGGAGCTCCCGTGGAAGTAATCCACACAGGTATAGACGCCTGGGGTGCTGAAGGTGAGGACATAGGCCCCGCCAGGCAATAATAGTGGACTCTCGAAAGCTGTCGCATTAGTAGGCCAAGATTCTGATTCTACCACGACTGCGTCCTTTCCACTATTCACGAAGGCGACTGTATTGTTCACTCCAATCACCAGTTTCACGCTGTCGGGTGTGAAAGAGGTCAAAGCACCTTGAGCATTATAGACGTAAATCGGTACAGATCCGGTAATGTTGGCATATTGACTGGTGTTCACGCTAGTAGTTAGGCCGTCTGTCCCGTTTTGACCACCAGGAGCGGCTGCATTCTGGAGCGTGGTCCCGAAATTTGTCGATGGAGCCGTTGAGGTAGCAGTTGGTACGTATAGCGCCAAGAACAAACTAGCAATGATGAGTAGACTTGCGACTGCTACGATGACCGCAATCCGTTCATAACTTTTAGAACGGCTAACGCCGGACATCGAGAATTTGTCGCCATCTTCTGATTATATACGATTTGTGGCTCAGAAAGGGTGCCGTCAGGATAATGGAACAAGTTGACAGTCAACCGGAGATCTCGGAGGCCGCGTGACATTCTTGGCGAGATTTTCACCTCTTGCCATCGGCAGCTACCAAAATCAATCAATTGGCGATTTGGCAATCAATTCACCGGTCTTGTCTTGACGGCACCCACCGCGCCAGCCAAACTAGTTAAATACCGAGACGAAGCTGTTTAGGTCGTGTTCTGTAGCGCTTGCGGGGCTCCGAATGTTGACGGTGCCGCCTTCTGCAGCAGGTGCGGCGCG
>JASHZW010000125.1 GCA_030042335.1 Nitrososphaerales archaeon | reverse complement strand
GTTCACTTCGGAGATTTATCTTACATCTGGACAGGTCGGCGGTTCGGGTTACGCGGCGGTGAGCGGCTCTGACTCGGGGTCCGGCACCAACCCCACCGATGACCAGGCCTGCTCCTTTACGGAATCGGGGACCGCAAGTGCGATAAACGAAACGACGTCGGGGACCGCCAGTGCTACCAACAACCAAGAGGTTTCCGGACCCTGCGGCGAGGACCTGGAGCCCGAAGTCATAGACTCCGCAGTCTTCAGTGGTAGCTGTGATGGGTCTACCACGGACCTCTCGCCGTGTATATCGTTCGATTACAACTTTACCGGGTCAGCCACGGCAACCGTCCAGTACGGATCCACTGCCACAAACGATGAGAACGGGGCGTCCGCGGACATAATACCTCAGCTCACTATCCTTACGACAGGCGGCACTGTCGATGGCGAGGACTCCGTTTCGTGTGGAGGCGGGTACGATTCTGCGACCTCTGGCTGTACCGTGGCTCCACCGGGAGGCAGCGGCACGACGACCTATGGCATCCTGACCGCTACCGAACCCTTCTCTATGACGGGCAGTCTGGCGCCCGGGAGTTCCGTCACGAGCGGAGAGTCGGTCAGCTGGGAGGTATACCTGGGGAACTCGGTGAGTGCGCAGGACGGCGTGGAATGCTATAATCCATCCTTATGCGACCCCCTGTATTCCACGGGAGCCCCCGATTCCGCCCAGGTAAGCTTCGAGTCCAGTCTGACGATTGTCACGACTGGCGGGGTGACTGTCGGCCCGACTTCCTCTCAGAGCGCTTGTTCGGAATCCTCATCGACTCCTGGTTGCCCGTCTACCTCAACAACAACTTCTAGTTCATCGTCCTCCTCCTCATCTTCCTCCTCCTCATCGTCATCCTCTTCGTCTGCTTCGAGTTCATCTTCATCATCATCATCATCTTCGTCGTCATCGTCAAGCTCTTCGTCCTCTTCGTCAACCTCGTCCACGGCGTCGACCTCGGTCGCGCCTCCCGCACCACCCGATAAGCTGACCAAACTGGTTCTCAGTCCCGATTCGGGCGGGGTCCAAGCCGGCCTCGGCGGCACTCTATCTACCACGCTGATACCCACGGTCTTGGGCAGCTCCGCCGACATCGAGATCGCGACCGCCACGGTCGTCGGAAACCCGCCTGGCATCTCAGTCTCCTTCAACCCCGCTTCGGGATGGTACGGAGCACCCCCTACCCAGCCGTTCGCCGTGACCATAACGGTGAGTCCTGCAGTACCTGTAGGGACGTACACCATCACCATGAATGACATAGTCTGGCCCGCAGGAGAGGACTGCTCCGGGACGTGCGTCCAACCGGTGTACACTCTCCAGGTCGAGCCGGCGAGCACCCCCGGAATCAGCGTGCAGGTGACTCTTCAGGACGGCATGGCTGTGACTGCGGCAAACGTTCCCCCGGCCTCGGGCGCCCTTACCGATTCGGTGAACGTCTCGGGGGCCTACCAGTCTCCCGTCGTCGCAGCCCTATCTGACTCCGTGAAGACCCTAGACGCCTTCGTCTCCCCTGTCGTAGCCGCCCTCTCAGACGCGGTCGGCGTAGTCGACAAGTACGCGCCACCGGTCGGCGCGGCGCTGACCGACATGGCCGGGATAGTCGACCAGCTGACGAAGGCCTCCAGCATGGCCCCTGCCCTCATCGGCGGGGCGAGTGGAGGGGCGGTCGGCTCCCTCTCGCTGTTCATATGGAAGAAGAAGCCCCGGAAGAGGGCCAAGGGTCAGACCTGAGCTCCAGAGGTCTGCAAGAGCGCATCCCGCGACGGCGCCCTCTAGGCTTGTGGATTCCCGCCGTCGTCTGCCACGGATTGTTTATACCGAGTCCGGTCCATATAGAGCTCGATGCCCGAGTTCACCATCAGCACCGAAGGCCTCCCCTTCAGCCTTCCCTACACCCTCGATAGCGGCCAGGCCTTCAGGTGGCGTTCCGACGGCAACTTCTGGTACGGCGTCGTCGGCAAGGGCGTGATCAAAGTCAGGCAGGAGGGCACGTCCCTGATATGTTCCTCCAGCTCGGACGTCCTCGACACACAGACCGTCTATCGCTACTTCGGCCTCGGGCAGGACCTGGAGAAGATCCTGGCCTCGATAATGAAGGACGACTACGTCACCTCGGCCGTCCAGACCTTTTACGGCCTGCGGATAATGAGGCAGGAGGTCTGGGAGTGCCTTCTCTCGTTCGTCATCGCCACGAACTCGAACATCCCGCGTATCAAGGGCATGATCTCGAACATCTGCCAGCGATATGGAGAGAGGGTCGACTTCGACGGTCAGGAGTTCTTCCTCTTCCCATCCCCTAGTGCCCTTTCGAGAGCCGGGTTGGCGGACCTCGAGGCATGCGGCCTGGGATACAGGGCCAAGTACGTCAAGAGCATCAGCGAGGTGGTCGACAGCGGCTACATCAACCTCGAGGAGCTGAGGCTTCACGACTACGCGAGGGCCAAGGAGCTTCTGACCGAGAAGATACTGGGCAAGAAGACCTTGATGGGCATCGGGCCGAAGGTCGCCGACTGCGTCCTCCTCTTCTCCTGCGACAAGAACTCGGCCTTCCCGATAGACGTCTGGATGGCAAGAGTGCTCTCCGCGGAGTACCCGAGGCTCTTCGACGGCGAGCTCGGAACCAAGCTTGCATCCAAGGTGGCAGGGCAGACCAGCCTTTCCGAGGCGACCTATGAGCGGGTCTCATCGATCGCCAGGGAGTACTTCGGGGAGTATGCTGGATACGCGCAGCAGTATCTCTTCCATCACGCGCGGACGAAGATCGACTAGGTCTCTTCCTTCTTCAGCTTCTTCGCCGGCTTCTTCCTGGCCTTCTTCGGCTTCGGTTTCTCCGCCTTGGGCTCCTTGGCCTTCTTCGGAGAAGGCTGGTACCAGCCCTTGAGTGCGCTGACGTTACCTTCGAGCGTCGACCTTCTGCGGATGTCCACCGGGACACCCAACCCGAGCGCCGTGACCTTGTTAAGCCCGACCGAGGCGAGCTCGCCGAAAGAGAATCCCTTGCCGTGCCTCTCGTGCATGTCCCCCTCATAGCGAGAGAGCACCTCGGCATGCGGAGGCGGACCAAGCTTCACGGCAGGCGCCGGAGCCTCGGCTCCCTCCGCCTCCTTCGGCTCGGACTTCTTGGTGGCCTTGGGCTTGGCTGCCTTCTTCTTCGCTACCTTCTTCTTGGGAGCTTCCTCGCTCATCTCTTTCCACGGCCCTGCCCGCGGACTTTAAAAGCCGTTCCCCGCGCTTCGGCGTTCTCCTTGAGCTTTGACAGGCAGTACTTCTCGCGCCAACTCTCGCTCGATGGCTTCGGTGCGGCGGCGCAGAGGAGGCTCGCGAGGTCGCACGTGGTCGTTGCCGGCCTAGGGGGAACGGGCAGCGTGGTGGCGACGAACCTCTGCCTCGCAGGGGTCGGCCGGATGACCCTCGTCGACAGGGACGTGGTCTCGACCGAGAACCTCCACCGCCAGCCCGCCTACTCCCTCGGGGATGTGGGAAAGGCGAAGGCAGAGGTCATGAGCGATTTCCTGCTCAGCCGCAACCGGGCGACGAGGGTCGACTACCATGTCGATAGCCTCGACCGGGAGAACGCGAAGCGACTGGTCAGCACCGCCGACGTTGCGGTCGACTGTCTAGACAACCTGCCGGCGCGGCTGGCCCTGAACGGAGCTTGCGTCGAGCGCAGCGTGCCTCTCGTCCATACGGGAGCTGCCGGCTGGGATGCTTCGATGGGCGCGTTCTGGAGCCCGCGCTCTGCCTGTCTGGAGTGCCTGTTTCCCTCGGCGGCTGAGGACCCGATGCCATCGTGCGAGGAGGCGGGAATCCTCGGAGCGATTGCTTCCCAGGTCGCGTCGGCAGGTTCGCTTGAGGCTCTCAAAATCCTGGCGCGATTGCCTCCGTCATACGTCGGCAGGATGATGTTCCTGGATGCCCGCACTGGGGAGACACGTACGATCTCGATCGCGAAGCGTCCCGACTGCGGAGCTTGCGGCAGGTCGCCGTCGCCCACGAAGGAACCTAGTCTTGTACAACTTTGCGGTGGCCGCGAATTCTATGTGGCCCGAGCCTTTAACCCGCGCTCATTCACGAAGATCACGCGCTCTTTTGGCGGAGCTGTCCGGCTCGGTGAATCTGTCGCCACGGCGAGGCTCGGACAGCTCAACATTTCTCTCTTCAAGAGCGGCGGAATGCTAGTGAAGGGTGCCTCGTCACCGCAGGATGTTGATAGGGCCCTTCGAGAGCTTAGAAGCATAGACGGGTGAGATAGCACGGAGATCCCCGGTGGAATCTCGAGAAACCCCGAGTTCGAACGGATCATCTTCTTGGCTATCGCCGGCGTGGGTGCTGCGCTTCTCGCGTTCTTGATGGCTTTTCTGGCCTCCGGGTCGGCGCTCGATGGCTTCCGTCTATCTGGCTAGCGCTGCAGCCTACGTCCTGCGGTTGACGTAACCGCTGGTCTGGAAGAGAGCTAGCACGACGAAGTTCTTGAGTTTCTGCCTGTTCTCGCGCAGATACCTATTCGGCGGACTCATCGCCCTTATCGCTGCAGCCGTAGTCTAGGGCTGGATTCGTACTCCGGAAATACTTAAGAAATGGATTTCGGGCTTGTCCTCCGTCCCGTCGTAGCTCAGCCTGGTAGATCCAAACCGGAACCAAAAGCTTCCGGCTGTAGCGGTCGGCTTTCGGCTGACCCATTCAGCCTATTAGGCCACAGAAACCGGAGCGTCGTCGGCTCAAAAAGGCCGCAAGGCTTGGAGTCTCCGACCGACGGGACGGATTCCTATAAGAATAGTCTACTCTGCTATTTTATTATTTTCTGGGTGCTTAATCCACCTTCGGTTCCGAAGGTCGTAGTGCGAGACCCACCACTCGTAAGCTTCCCAAGAATCTGCACTTGTAAGTATCCTGATTATGTCCGACAGCTTTTCTTTCTTTGCAGGGATTGAGAAGCCTATCTTTTCCTGAAAGTCTACAAGCTCCGAGAAGTCTCCAATCACAAGATGGTAAACCTCATGCTTCCGTACAAACGTCTTCCCCCTTATCGTCATGGACTCGCCGGCACTGTGAGTTTTGTGATATTTCGGATGAATTCCCAGATCCTCCAAAAGCTTCTTGACACACGACAGATAGCTCATGTTTGTGTTAGCGACCCCGACACGAAGTCCAGAAAGTGCGCAGGTGGAGTGGTTCAGGAGCGGCGAGGCATACCCTTCGGCGTCAAAGAATCCCTGTAGAAATTTCGCGGGAAAGCTGTCGATGACGGACACCAAGCTCTCCAGTGGCTGTTGAAGGTAATCGTACAGCATCGCGGCATCATAAACCACAGATAGGAATCCGTGGTCCATCGTTATCTTTCTTGGTTGTGTCTGCAATATCGTCGCAATTGTTTCGTTGAGAATCCTGGCGAAAGCCGAGTCAGCGACATGAAATCTTACCTTCTTGTCGTTGGGGCCAGCCGTTCGTCCATCGCCAAGATACGCGCCTACCAGGTACGCAAGTTCGGGTCGAGGCGTTAGGTCTGGGGTGTACCTCTCCACATGAGGCGGACCAGCCCGAAGCCAGTAACCGACCTCGTCATAGCTGATACCAAGTTGGGCCGCAATCTCGGAGTGCGTCTTTCCTTGTAAGTGCAGACTCTTCGTTCCCTCGTAGATCCTCGTCCTTTCTTCGAGATTCCTGTGCTTTCTTGGAGCGCGGCCTTCCATGGCCGAGAATGCTCCAGCACATATAACCGCCACCTCCAGAAGACTTTCCTGAATGGCCTCCTCTCTCAGGATCGCCGCCGACGCTTGATAGAAACACAGGGGCTCGCCGAGAAGTTAGGCGACTTGGCAACTCTCTTCGTCGTCGGGCGCGCGGTGTTCAGGCGCGAGCGGATACTCACGAAGTGGAAGTGATTGCTAGGTAGATAGCGCGGGCACTCCGTCCCACCTGGCGAGCGCGAGTAGCCTCTGCGACGTCATCCTCGCGTCGAACGGTCGCATTATCGTCGAGCAGACATCCGCGAGCATCTCGACGTACCTCCTCGCGTCGTAGCGCGTCTCCTCGTCGAGCGCGTCGGCAGGTATCACCCTCGCCACTCTCGAGTAAAAATCGGTGATGACGTAGCTGATGCTCTCGCCCTGGTGCAGAGTTGCTCCCTCGGCAAGCAGCACCTTCACAACCTCCGCCTCGAGCGTGCCATTCCTGTACTCCTTTGGGTCCTTCGAGATATTCTTCGTGAAGACCAGTTTCTCGGCCGGAATCTCTGCCCTCCT
>JASHZW010000124.1 GCA_030042335.1 Nitrososphaerales archaeon | reverse complement strand
AGCACCTCCCCGGGAACCACGAACATCGCGCGGTACATCCCCATCGCCTTGAGCATACCGTACTTGCGGGAGACCTCTCCGTAGTTGGTCTTCCTGAAGCCGTGGCCCTTGAACAGCGCGTTCGACTCCTCGTTCTCCTCCCCGACGCTGGCATAGACCTCGGTCGCGCCCCTCGAGGTGAGAAGCGCGACGGCGTCGCGCAGCAGGACCGAGCCTATCCCGGTGCGTCGGCGCGCAGCCGAGACCGCAATGTAGTAGACATAGCCCGCCTTGCCCTCGAGCATCTTGAGCATCGAGAGGCCCACAGGCTCGCCACCGAGGAAGGCTGCCCTCACGGTCTCGACTTCGGAGATCGTCCTGCGCGCATGCCTGAGGTAGATGCCCGTGAAGCTCGAGTCGAGGACCCCATCTAGCGACATCCTCTCGGCCAGAGGCACTTCCCTTATCTCGACCCGGGATGCTTCGCTCAGAGCTTGAACACCTTCCGCGCGTTGGCGGAGAGAATCGCGTTCCTGTCCGCCTCGTCCACGTCTATCTTCGCGACGAGCGACAGCGCCATATCGGGTGTGGAGACGGGATAGTCCGTGCCGAAGATCACCTTTCCGGCCCCTCCCGCGTAGTAGATCGCATGGGTCAGCTGCTCCGCCAGGAAGTCAAGGTAGCCCTGCGTATACTTGCTCCCTCCGACGGCGAGCCCCGAGATGTCGGCGTAGACGTTGGGGTGCTTGTAGATCAGCTCGGCCACGTCCTGCATCCAGGGATTACCAAAATGGCAAATCACAACCCTCAGGCCCGGCCGCACGTTGGCCAGCCTGTCTAGGGTGAGGGGATGAGAGTGCTCGAGGCTCCCGTTGCTGGTCGCGGTGTCGCCTGTGTGGAACATGACCGGCAGGTTGTGCGACTCCGCATACGCGTAGAGCGGGTCGAAGACCCGGTCGTCGGCGAAGACCTTGAGATAGCCGAGTCTTATCTTGAAAGCCCGAACCTCCTTGTTCGCCTGCGCGAGCGCTATCGCACGTTCGACATCGCCCACAGCGGGTTCGACGGTCAAGACCGGAGAAAGCACCCCTCCACTCCTCCTGCAGAGTTCCAGTATCTTCTCGTTCGGGAGCGGCACGCCGCCCTTCAGAGGCGGGCTCAAGAGAAGCCCGCGCCCTATCCCGTTCGTCTGCATCAGCCCAAGAAGCTCGTCCATGTTGTAGCCGAGCCTGTTCGCCTCTGCGTATGGTATCAGCTCATCCTGCGCGCTCTCCGAGAGGTGGATGTGTGCGTCGACGACGGGGGACATTGCGTTCCGCTTCGCTAGATTTCGGATAAACCTTTGGCGTCTTCGGCACTAGCGCCGGCGTCAATCGACGGATGGACTGCGGGGTACTTCCTCCACAGCATCACAAAGAAGAGGATGTAGGCCAGGTCTCCAAGAAGTTCGGCCGGGAAACGGATTGTAGCGATGAGCCCTATAGCAGCAATCGGTACGATCAGTCCAAAGGTGAATGCAATAAGCTGCGGTTCGTTGTGAGACGACCCGATGACCCGCGTAAGGTAGATTAGGAACGCGCCCTCTACGAGCGCAGCCAGCACAAAATCAGGAAAAGCCTCAAGGTGGACGCCGAGGCCCGTCCCCAGGCCCTCGGTGATCAGGACGCAGGGATAGTAGATGATGCCGAGCAGGAGCATGGTCCTGGGGCCCTTGGTCGGGGATGGCCCGTGTGCAATCGGACGCCCCGACGCGCGTCTTGCAAGGTAGACGAGGACGCCCATCACCACGAAGGCCCCAAAGAAGACCGGGAATCCCATCCAGAAGTGCTCCCCGTAGAAAACGAAGAGAAAAAGCACGGCGACGTCGATGGACAGGATGATGAATACGGTCCTGATTCCTCGGTTCGAGAGCAGGCTCTTCCCCCTAGTACGGGGGAGCGCTAGTCCGAGTAGGAGTATCGGCATGGAGATGCTGAAGACAGCGTGAAAGGGGACGATCGCAGCAGCCCAGACCCAGTTGACCCCGAGCCAGTGGCCATAGTATCCGAGCTTCCCCACGGGACCGGCCTTGGAGTTGAAGAGGGTGCTTAGGCCAATCCCTTCCTCGAGTATGCCGTAGGCACCTCCCATAAGAAGAGCGGAAGGCCAGCCCTTGTTCCACCGTACCATGGCCTCCCGGATGAGGAGAGCGCCGGAGCCATAAAGGCCGAGGTTCGCGAAAAGCCCGAAGAAGAACGAAGACGGGTTGAGGAGTATGTTGCCGAGCGGGCTCGACCCGGACAGGTACTCCGGGATACCGGGTGTGAGCAGGAGGAGGCAGAGTACAGGATGTGACCGGAGAAAGTCGAAGAGACCGCGTAGCGGATTTCCGCTAGACGTCTCCGGAAGTGGCCCGCTAGGCGACGACACCACCTTACCCTCGGGCCCGTGGGCCGCGAGAAAGGTAGATGAGCGTTGCGAGGGATGAGGCATAAGAAAGTCGTCCGCGTCCGGTGAGCCATGGAAGGTCTCGCATGGTATGGTCCCATCGACCGCTACAACCCGGCGCCCGGAGGCGGCATGTGCATCAGCGTTTTCGCCGTCGTGAAGAAGGGAGAAGCTTACCTGATCGGCAGGCCCCGCCGCGTCGAGCGGTGGTTCTCGGAGTGGTTACCTGCATGGAACGCCTACGCAAAGAAGGACCTCGAGGACGTCTTCAAGCAGTGGCGACTCCCGTCCGGCTACCTGCGGGAGGGCGAACACCCCGACGAGTGCCTCCGTCGCGTCATACGCGATCAGATAGGAGTGAAGGAGTTCAAGGTCTCTGCCCCCAGGGTCTTTTCGTACACCGCCCCGAGCGACTGGTATCCAGGACACAGGCACTGGGACATCGTCTTCGCCTACGACGTCACCCTTGACGAGGAGCCAAGCGACCTTCCGTGGTGGAGAGAGTTGCGATTCGTGGAGAGGTCAGACCTCCAAAGGCTGAACTTCGGATGGAACGATGATTTCATGGCAGACCTGGGAATCGTCGAGGGCGCCGTACATTAAGCCGCCAGCAAGTAATATATCCCGTTCAGTTTATGCATGGTTTTCGGCCGGCGTATGGGTAACCTGGTAACCCAGCAGCCTGGAAAGCTGCCGTCCGAAAGGGCTTGCAAGTTCAAATCTTGCCGCCGGCGCCTAACCAAATTCACACAGATTCGAGATTTGGGCGAGTCGCTAAATACCACTCCGATGAGAGTATGTCGGATGCACCTGAAGACTTCGTCGGCGATGAGGCAAGTCGACAAGTGGAAAGAGGTCGTCTCCACAAGGTACAGACGGTTCGTGGCGAGTCTGTCTTTTCTCCTGATATCAATCGCGGGTGGTCGCCTCCTGTTCTCGATACTGATTGTCATCGGGCTTGTCGTGAACTTTGCATTCCTGCAGCTCGCATCACTGGTGGTCCTCGGGGCCCTGCTGCTTCGTCTGCATTCGTATCGGTTCGCGAATCAGATACTCAAGACGATGTCGTAGAAGAGCCGGTAGAGTCCTGCTCTCGCTGCGAAGACCTGCTTCCAGACTTCCACATCTTCGGATATGTACCCGCTTCCATTATGACCCTGTTGACGGGGAAGGCGATGCCCTTCTTCGCCGCCACCACCTCATCGGTACTAAGGTTCGCCTTGGCGAGAGCGACCAGCTCTCCCTTGGCCGAGAGCAGCACGACCGTGTCGCCCTTCGAGATGCCCGGAGAGAGCGCGACGACCCCCGGAATGGCCAGCATCGCGCCATGGCAGACCGCGTCGATCGCCGCATCCTTCACGACCACCTCTTTGATTCCTTCTATACAAGCCTCTATGGGACGGACGAGGCTTCGTATCCGCGACTCGTCACCCTTGTTCATGCGAAAGACGGCGTCGTTGAGGTCGTGAAGCGTGACGAGCCCCGACTCCTCTGTGAGTGGCCCGACCTTGGTACGCCGCAGCTCGACCATGGTGGCGCCCACGCCCAAGACCTCCCCTATGTCATAGATCAGCTTCCGTATGTAGGTACCCGATTCGCAGAGGCAGCGCAAGAGGTAGAGGTTCCCTTCTTGCTCGAGTACCTCCAGTTCGTATATCCTCCGGCTTCTTACCTGGCGCTTGACCGACGACCTCTGGGGCGGCTTCTGGAATATCTCCGCCGTGAACTCGCGGATGACGCGGTCGGCCTCTTCCCGGGGGACCGAGGAGTGTATCCTCATCACGGCGATGTACTCCTTCGGGAAGAGAAGAAGCAGCGGTATCGCCTTGGTGGCCCTACCCAGCCCGATTGGAAGGAGGCCCGAGACTCCCGGGTCGAGCGTTCCGCTGTGGCCAGCGTTGGCGACTCCGAGAAGCCTGCGAACCCAGGCTACGACTTCGTGACTCGTAGGGCCGCGTGTCTTGTCAAGCGGGATGAGGCCATAGTTCAGGTAGACCTTGATGGGCCTCTTCGCAGGTTCGTATCCGTACCTCGGGTCGGTCGTCTCTTCAGCTATTTCGACGAGGTTGCCGCGAGTCAAGTGCCATTCAGGGAGACGTAGTCGAGTATCTCCTTGGCGACCTTCTTGGCGGGGATATCATCAGTCCCCACGACAAGCTGGAAAGGCAAAAGGTCCCTTCCGAACTCGATCTTGTAGAGCTTCTTGTAGAGTGCGAAGTTCTCCTTGTCCCTCTTCCTGATGACCTTCATGCACTCTTCGGGAGTGGATGAGTCGCGCTTCGCCATTCTGATCGCCCTGCTCTCAGGGGTCCCAGCCAGCCATATCTTCAGACCCTTCCTGGAGAGCCACGGGAGCGTGTAGCTTGTTATCACGACGTTGCCTTTCTCGGCCTTCTTCAGCAGGCGCGCGTCTACCTCTTCGTCGAACTTTGGGGAGCCCTCCCGCTCCTTGAGGAACCTCATGCCTTCGGCCGTGTCCCACCAGTCGTCGCCGACGGCGCTGTACCCGTCTTCGCGGGCTATCTCCTTCAGGATGTCGCCTCCGCCGACCAGTGGAAGGTCCAGTTCCTTAGCGAGCAGCTTCGCCACAGTAGTCTTCCCTACCGCTGGCATACCACACATTATGATGGCTTGCAAGGGCAACTCAAGTAGTTATGGAGGTTCCGAGAAGTTTCTGGAGCACAAAGGAGAAGGAGAAGGACGAGAGCGAGTACCACCAGAAGAGGGCCATGCTGCCCGTCGAGGAGACCAGGTAGGGGATAGGGAGCGGTGACATGGCGACCGGCGTGCTTATCCCTCCGATTACCAGATCGGCCATGACGTAATAGACGATAAGGAAGGGGACGTAGGTAACAAGCGTGGCCTTCAGACGACCCGTAGACATGGTAATCCTCATCTTGTCGTACTGCGGCTTGAGTTTCTTCAGTTTCTCCTCCTTGGCCTTGTCCTTCTTCAGAACCGCGTTGCGCAGTTCTTTGTCGAAGGCAGCGACCTCGCGCCTGAGGCGCCGCTCCTTGTTCAGGTCGACCATCCGTCTGACCACGAGGTTCGAGAGCGTGGCCAAACACACAGCCGTCAGCGTCACAAGAGCCGTGGACTCGGGTATCATAAGATGGCTCATGCGCCGGCACTCTCCACGATCTTTCGTATCAGGGCAGCGGCCTCGTCCGCCTTCCCCTCTCTGTTATGTATGAAGGTTATGGGCGCGCCGCTCACCAGCGAAGCCGCCGAGAGGAACGTTCTCGCAAGGGTAAGCTCTGCCAACACCTCCTCCACGGTCAGGACATCCCTATACCGAGTGGTGTCATTCTTCCTCCGGGAGAGGATCTCCTCTCCCTCTGCCTCTACAAGTATCAGGTGGGTGGGCTTGAGCGCCTGTATCACCGCGTAAGGCAGGCCAGGCCAGAAGCCCTCGGGCGTCCTGATGAATAGATGTGTGTCAACGAAGACGACTCTTCCCCTGCTGCGGCTTATCTTGGTTGCTGCCACCTTCTGGAGCCTCTTCTGCCTCTCGACCGGGAGCTTCCTCATCTCGTCCCTGTGCTTGACCCACTTGAGCCTCTTGGCAGCCTCGAACATCTCGGTGCCGAAGACCGCGACCGAGGACCCTTCTATGACCTCGACAGACTTGCTGACGACCGTGCTCTTCCCGACACCGGCTATCCCCACGACTACGATTCGCAGTCCCATGCTATCACGTCTGTCCAAGAACTCCCGCCAGCCTCGGCGAGAACTCCTCCAGCTGCTCCTTGACGAGCATCTGGTAGTACTGCAGGATGATGTCGACCATCAGCAGCAGCCCTATCCCCGTGCCGAAGACGCCGAAGAGGTCAGAGATGGACGCGACTAAGCCTATGATCAGCCCTCCTATGATTGTGATGGGCGGGATATACCTGTTGAGGACCTGCTCGAGCGAGAGCCCCGAGCGCCTGAAACCAGGCACTTGGACGTCGGCGTTCATGAGGTTCTTCGCGACGGCCCTTGACGACAACCCGCCTATCTCGACCCAAACCCGGGCGAAGATTACCGCGAAGGTCGTGAGAAACGCCACGTAGATGACCGCCCGGACCGGGTCCGCGGCGGTCTGCTGGAGCCCGTCGGGTGCCGTGAGGTAGTAGACGAGACCTCCGGTCGGGTTGTTGTTCGTGTCATAGCCGGCGATGATATAGTGCAGCCAGGGAGCCCCGCTGTCTCGGTCGTAGAGCAGACGTGCGATGAAAGAGACGTTCGCGGCCAGCGCGGAGACGAGGATGACCGGGATGTTGGAGACGTATAGCAGCTTGATGGGGTAGACCCCCTGGAAGCCCTTGAACTTCACGGAGGTGATGGGCACCTCGACCCTCATTCCTTCGATATAGATGATGAAGAGTATCACGGCTATGCTGAGGACGAACGTGATCAGATCGGGATATTCGTTCGGCCGTACCACGATACTGCTCAGGGTGTTGGTGGCGGCCGCCTGGATAAACGCCGGCACGAACCCGAAGAACCCGCTCGGCCCGGTGCTGACGTCTGTCAGGGCCACTATCTCGGGCGAGAACGTGTACCACATGAAGGTCTGAGCTACACCCCCCAGGATGAACAGACTGATCCCGCTGCCTATTCCCCATCCCTTCTGAATCATCTCGTCCAACAAGAGGACGATTATGCTGGCGAAGAAGAGCTGGAAGAAGATGACGAAGCTTTGGGCCTGCCCAAGGGTACCGAGGGCCCCGCCTATGATGTAAGCTGCAGCCTCGACCGCGATCACTATGAAGGTCAGTATCTTGGTCGAGGAGCCGAAGATGGCCCTATCGTCCGGGTCGCCCAGGTCGAGCTTCAGCAGGTCGCTCCCCTGGAGCAGCTGGAGAATCAGCCCCGCCGTGACGATCGGGCCGATCCCGAGGGTCATGAGGGTGCCCTCGTTGGAAGCGAAGATTAT
>JASHZW010000123.1 GCA_030042335.1 Nitrososphaerales archaeon | reverse complement strand
GACTCGAGACCCTCGGAAGGCCACTGTGTATCGGGCTCTCGCGCAAGTCGTTCTTGGGGAAGATTCTGCAGCTCGACGATCCAGAAGACCGGCTGATGGGTTCGATTGCCGCTACGGCGCTCGCGGTGGCGAATGGCGCCGACATGGTCAGGACGCATGACGTGCGCGAGACTGTCCAGGCGGTAAAGGTCGCGGAGGTGGTCACGGGACGGCGAGGCGGCCGGACTTTTTGACGGCCTTCTTATCGCCCCCTATCTCCACAACGAGCTGGGAGACAGGGACCCCCAAGACCGGATGGACGAGACCCGGTCTGATCTCCGCGAGAGGCGCTAGCACGAACATCCGCTCACCCATTTTTGGATGCGGTATCTGCAGATCGGGCTCCGAAACGACAAGCGCGCCGTAGAAGAGAATGTCCAGGTCGATGACACGTGGTCCGTACCTGACGTCGCGCTTCCTGCCCATGGCCCTCTCCACAGACCGTATCGCGAGCAGGAGGGCACGGGGGGCGAGTTTGGTTTCCAGGGACGCGACGGCATTCAGGAACCAGGCCTGGTCCTCCAGATACATCGGCTCCGTCTCGTAGGCAGAGGACACCGCCGTGACCTGGCCAAAGTCCTGCAGCGCGCGGAGCGCATTCTTCAGATTGGCCTCCCTGTCTCCGACGTTGGAGCCGAGGGCTATGATGGCTTCGACCATGACCGGCTGTCCCTAGATATCTCGACCCCAATCGAGGGCTCGGCGGAGTACTTGCCCTTCCGCACTCTGACCAGGACGCGCTCCACCGGGGGATACTCGAGGAGCAGATCGGCCACGCCCTCGGCGAGGGTCTCGAGGAGGCCGAATTCGTTTCCGGAGATGAACTCGGAGACGCGCTCTCTTACCTCTCTGTAATTCACCGAGTCCTTGACATCATCGCTCTTCCCTGCTCGGGAAAGGTTGACGAAGACATTCAGGTCGACCAAGACGTCCTGCTGGTGCCGTCTCTCGCTTGGGGTGATGCCGATGCGGCACCTCAGGCGGAGATTCTCGATGAATATCCTGTCGGTCATTCGGAAGGCTACGCCGGCCCAACGGCCGCTCGAGTCTTAAGCTTGGCTGCCGGAGCTATCCTGACTCGGGCTAGCAATGGTTTGCCATCACCGAGTCCAGCAGGGCATTCTGTGCCTCTAGTGACCCACAGGCCGCCTCGAAGACCTTGTCCTCGTCCCTTACACTGCTGGCGAGGAACGACCTCCACACCGCGGCATGCCTGACGTCTGCTTGCTCGTGAAGCTCGAAGTACCGAGTCGCGTCGCCGTCCTTCATGCCGTAGTGCTTCTTCAGTCCGTCAATCTTCGAACGGCTGATCATGGGGATCTGCTTCTCGTACGCGTACATCGCGGCCGAGCCTTCCTCAAAGGATGAAGCTGTGAGCGATCGCAACCGGTCGACGGCTTTGTTCGTTGCTCCAGCTCCGGGGTACGCTAGCAGGCTGTCTCGCCCGACCCCGAGCGAGCCTGCGAAGCGGATCCACGGCTCGACGTGGGTCAGCTCCTCGCTCAAATTGTCGTTGATGTCAGCGACATTTCTCGGCGGCGCTTGAACAGCCACCTTCGAGACAAGTTCGGGAACAGCCTTGACGAGCTGGAAGTACTCCATGGAGTAGCCCGCGAGGTTCTGGAGGGTGAGCTCGCCGTTGGACCACATTTTATAGAACGGATGCTTCAGCAGGCTCAACCGTTCAATCTCAGCGTCTATCCTGATGACAATCGACATGCCGGGTCGGCGGCCTGCGTTCGTAGATAAACGATTCCGCGCTACGGCTGTCCTAGAGGCTGGCGATTATTGCTTCCGCCATTTCCTTCGTTCCGGCGGTGCCTCCGAGGTCGTACGTGACATGCTTCCCCTCGCTAATCACCTTCATCGTGGCGTCGAAGACGGCTTTGCCCTGGCTGGTCTCGCCGATGTACTCGAGCATCCAGGCGCCCGAAAGGATCGTGGCGGCCGGGTTCACCTTGTTCATGCCTCTGTACTTGGGGGTGCTCCCGTGGGCCGGCTCGAACATGGCGTATCTGTCGCCGATGTTCGCGGAATAGATCATGGCTATACTGCCGACAAGCCCGCTCGCCTCCTCCGACATTATGTCCATGAACAGGTTCGTACCGAGGACGACCGTCTGGTTGAACCTCTGCGGGTTCTTTACGAGCTGCTGCGAGAAGTTGTCGATGAACAGGTCCTCGATCTCGACCTCGGGATAGTCGCGCCCCACGTTGTGGACGCACTCAAGGAACAGGCCGTCGGTTAACTTCAGGATGTTGGCCTTGTTCACCGCGGCTAACTTCTTCCACCCTCTGCGCCTCGCCTCCTCGAAAGCATACTTCGAGACCTTGGTTGACTTGCCCCTGCTTATCACGCGCACGGCCATCGCGACATCGTCGTCGAGCTTGTACTCGATGCCCGAGTACAGCCCCTCCGTACCCTCCCTCACGCAGAGAAAGTCGACCTCCCCCATCGGACCCACCCTGTTTGGAAAGGTCTTGATGGGCCTGACGTTCGCGTAGAGGTTGAACTTCTGCCTGATGCTGATCGCGACGGAACGCGGGGTGCCGGCGGTGGGCAGCGTCGTCGTGGGCCCCTTGAAGCAGCAGTCTGCCTCCTCCAGCACCTTCCAGGTCGCATCTGGGACGAAGGTAGGACCCTTGTGGACTTCCCACCAATCGGCACCAGCATCGCAGCTGATGAACTCCGCCTTCGAGCCGCTTGCCCGAAGCACGGGCAACATGGCGTCGACGAGCTCCGGGCCCGTCCCGTCACCCTTGATCAGGGCGACTTTCTTCATATTCGCGCCCGTCCGACGAGAGCGATTTATGCTTTAGCGTCAGTCGACGATTTCGAAGCCGAGCTTCTCGTGTCGGACGTTCACCTTCTGCTGCGAGACCGACGTCACCTTGGCGTTTGGCGGCCCGTGCTTCGCCCATCCAATGACCACATCCACTCCCACCTCGTCTCCCTGGAGGAGCGCCTCAACCGTGCCGTCATCCCTGTTCCTGACCCACCCGTCCAGTTCGTTGAGGACGGCGAGATCCTTGAGGTTGGAACGGAAGGACACACCCTGTACCCTTCCTGAGACAACGATCCTGACGGTGACGAGGGCCACGGGCGAGACGGTTCAGTTTGCCCAATATTTATTCGGCGGTGCGCGGCGCGGCCAGTACATGAGCGCCCTGAAGAAGGTGGTCGACGGTCTCATCTTCGCGACCGTAGCGCTCGGGTTCGTCCTTCTCTACGCGGCTGCAGGGATCGCGCCCGGCTGGCTGCTGGCCAGCCTCTTCGGGGGCGAGTTCGCATACGCGGGGACTAGCCTCGCCGTCGC
>JASHZW010000122.1 GCA_030042335.1 Nitrososphaerales archaeon | reverse complement strand
CTAGTCTTCTCGCATGCTCCTTCGTGGCGTTCAGGCACTCCCTGCAGCTCCAGTGCATCTGCTCGACGCTCACCCGCTTGCAGGCCGGGCATTTCGACGGCTTCTGTCCCATCCCGCCCTTGTGGCAGTCTTGGCAGAACCACCACGCGTGTTTGCTCTTGCACGGCGTGGGGATCGAATCCGCATCGATGTCGAAGATCAGTTCAGCACCGAGCCACCCCTTCTCGTCCATCTGGAGTGTGGGGTACTCGTAGACTGCGTTGGAGCAGTAGACTGACGAGGGTGCCTGCTTGATCAGCTCTGCCAGCAGCTCCCCGGTGCTCTTGAAAGAGAGATGGCGGACCATGCCGCCGCCGAAGGGCATGTACCCGAACTCACGCGACGAAATCTTGGAAGGGATCTCCAGCGTTCCCTGACTGTGCAAGTAGTACTCCCTGTAGGCCTTCCGCAGGTAGGAGACCACTTTCTCGTCCATCAGAATTGCGGGAAAACGAGATGGCTAAAAATGAATCGCGTTCCTTGAGCCTCGACAACTTATTCTGACATTTTGGGGCTTATCTACGCTTCCGCAATCTTGTAACATGGAAGAACAGCATCCGCCTCTAGTGGTTCTGCGAGCGAGAGCTTACGGATCTTCATACGTGAAGAGAGACGGGCGGGTGAGCGGAAGCGTCGCTTTCAGGTTGCCATGGCGGCGAATGGGTACGGAAAATAGAATCAAATTCGAAGAGGGAAAACTCTACCGCGTCTCAGGTCGGGTGGACGATATCTTCAATTTCAAATCCTGCTTCCTAGCCTCGGATATCGACAAATCATAGTCTACGTACCCGTGGGTTACCTCAACCAAATCAGGCCGACCGAGGTTACCAGCTTTCCATATCCTCTGTCGAGGAGGTTCACACGAAGAAACCGATTTCGGAAATCGTAGATGACAATCGTGTTTCATCATGGCAGAGATTCGCAAAGTCGAAGCTTGTGGATGAGGAGCATGGCGAGGACTTCGGAGACGGACAACCAAGGGAGTTGAATGAGGTTGAGAGGACCTGGCTCGCTGCCGTTATTGATGGAGAAGGTTCCATCTTCATCAGCAAGCTGGTGAGAGGTCCGGCCGCGGAAAGTCGTCGCGGATTCGTGTATGTGCCTGCCATTAGTCTCAGCAGCTCTAATGAGTGGTTCGCGAGAAAGGTCAGGGAAACGATTGGAAAGGGATCAGTCAGCTTCGTTGAGGAGAAGCGGCTGGACTGGAAAGACAAATGGTATTACCACGGTTCCACCTCGGTTCTTCGTGGCCTGTTACCGCAATTGTTACCTCATCTGCTCATCAAGAGGCAGGTCTGCGAAAGAATGCTTCAGTATCTTGCATTCGTAGATTCAAATCCCATCAATGGGCCTATGGGGATTCCGCGAGGTTACTATGAAAATCTGATTCGTTGTACTTTGCCGTCAAGGAGTCGAACGAGAAAGGAAAGGATGTCCCAGATGAATTGCTTACGGCTATGCTGCAAGAGCCGAAGAGCTGGAAGAATCGGGGACGAGGAGGTCGAGCGACCGATTGTCGGATGATGACCCCGGGAGAAAGAAGTTGGCTCGCCGCAGCGATAGACGGCGAAGGTTCCGTGTTTTTGTCGAAGGTTACTAATCCTGCATACAGGAGGGGCTTCTTCTATCGTCCTCAAATGGAAGTCAGCAACTCGAACCGGTCCTTTTTGGTAAAAGTGATGGAGGCGATAGGCGAGGGGAGCGTCCACCGTGCCAAAAAGGGAACCAACGGGGTGAAGACGAGATGGGAGTATATTGCTGTCAGCGGAGTACTCCGTGCGATTCTTCCCCAGATCTTGCCTTACATGATTGTCAAACGAGAAACGGCGGGGAAGATGCTCGAATATTTTCAGTTTCTCGATAGCAATCCTATTCGAGGGAAGAAGGAAGTGTCCCGGGAATATCATGAGCGACTGGACTCTCTTTACTGGGCAATTAAGAAATTGAATGAGAAAGGTAAACCATCGAAAGAAGGTATGTAATGATCACTGAATCAGCTAAGATATTAGCTAATATTTCACTCGCTTATGCGCGGGGCCAGGAAATATCTGATTGTCGCGCCCTGCTCGTTCAATTTCCATTCGAGCCGTAAAGGCTTCTTGGAGCTGAACTCCAGAACCACGGTCTCGACGGCGCTCCCCAAGGCCTTGCTGATGGACATGAGGTAATCGATGTTGTAGCTGGATTTCGCTTCCTGCTTGACGTCGAGGGAGAGTATGTCTGCCCCGTTCTTGTCCAGCGTTATCGTGGCAGCGCCGACGTCGCTCTTCCCGCTGAAGGATACGCTCTCCTTGAGAGCGCTTATTGCTACCTGGTCGGCGACGACAGAGATGTCTGCCAGCACCTTCTCGAAGACGCCCTTGCTCATCGAGATCCTGGTGTCGAGTTCCAGCTTGGGCAGGGGGGCAGTCCCGGAGGTGCTCTCAATCAGGTGAATCCTGAACTCTCTCTTGTAACCGTTCATGAGCCTTAGTAGCAGCGCGTCCTCCTCGGTCGACGACAGCTCGACGCTATCCTTGGCGTCAGTCCTTCCTATCAGCTTGACGAAATCCTCAACCCTGATGCTGAACTTGAACGGCTTGTCGCACTCGTACTTCTCGAACGCGGTGTTCGGCCAGTTCAGGTCCACGAGGGCGATGTGGGAAGGATCCATTGCGCGGAAGATGAGCGACTCGCTGCTTGCCTCGAAGGTCGCCTCCTCGACAAGGGTCTTGATTGCCGAAGCCACCGCCTTCCATTCGACCGCTGTGGAAGTCTTTGTGAAGAGCAACTGACGATTATCGGTTGTTGCGCGAGAACCAAGAGCTAATTAACTTTCAGGTAGTTCGTGCTGAATTTGACAGTTCTGTATCGAAACTGTATCTCGGTCTTTGAGGTATTTTGGCCGGAACTATGCACGCATTCGCGTGCCCAATCACCAATTTCCTGAGGTTTTCTCGCCAGACGTAATAGCAATATCTCCTCAAGGCTCGGTAGTACTCAGGTCTGCTTGCTGCAGCCCGGCGATCAATCAACCTGCGCTGTTCCGGGCGTCGCATCCTCCAGCTTCTGTTGTACTCGTAGCGCATCAAGACGCGGCAGTCGTTGCAGAACCTCTGCGGCCCACTGGTAGGGTTGTACGGTTTGGCGCACTTCTGACATGGTTTGCCTTTGGAACGCCTTTGGTCAACAGAATACGAATTAGAATTCGTATTCAAGCACTTACAGTGATAAGATTTAAGATACGTATTCAGGTGTTGTAAGGCATGCCGATACGATATACGGTGACACTCTCTCGTATGGGGACGAGTTCAGTTATTGTGATACCACAGCCTGTTGTCAAAGGGTTTGGACTGAAGAGAGGCCAAAAACTCGAATTGGTGGTTACAGACAAGGAGATTACTGTTATCATGCCAGACCGCGTTACATCTTGACGACAGCTCAACGCTTTTAAAGCACTGCTGGAGCGTGCGGGGATATTTCGGGAGAGAAGAGGATGAAGATTCCAAAAGAGATAAACACGTTCTGTCCGCACTGTAAACGCCACACTGCTCACTCGGTGGCCCTCTACAAGAAGGGGAAGGAAAGGGCATCATCTTGGGGCGCCAGACGTCAGGCCCGCAGGAAGTCGGGCTACGGTGGCCAGAAGTTCCCCGAGCTGATTAGGACCGCGAAGACGACAAAGAAGGCGACGCTGAAGCTCAAGTGCAAGGAGTGCAACAAGGAAATGATGCGCAAAGGCATGAGGCTGAGAAAGGCGGAGATAAGCCAGTGAAGCGGGAAAGAGAGTTCGTACCGAAGCCGCGCAGCAGTTTCGTGCTCATCAAGTGTCCGGACTGCGGCGAGGAGCGCGTCATGTTCTCTGCTTCGACCAGGGAGGTCACCTGCAAGGGCTGTGGCAGGAAGCTTGCCGAGAGGACCGGCGGCAAGGTCAGGGTGGACGCGCAGGTCATAAAGAGGCTCGACTAGACCCGATAATGGCCAAGAATCCCTCGGACGGGC
>JASHZW010000121.1 GCA_030042335.1 Nitrososphaerales archaeon | reverse complement strand
GAGGGAAGGAATCATCCTCTTGAGCTCGCCGGGGGAATAATCCCGGAACTCTACCCCTCCCCGCTTCATGGTCTCCACCTGGGGCGCGCTGTCCTTCAGCTGTTTCTCATCCATCAGCCAGAGGTAACCGATCATCTCGAGCCCGATGTCGATGTCTTTCTCTCGTTGCAGGTGAACGTAATAGTCGATCGAGGTGTCAGCGAGGGTGCGGTTGTCCTTCGAGTTGAAGACATTGCGGAACATCGCGGCGCTCCTCCCGGTGTTGGCCTGTCCTGCGGCGGGCAGACGGTCGATGAGAAGCGTCCTGTCCTCCGGGTTGAGCCTTTGGATGTGGTACGCGGAAGAACACCCCAGGATTCCCGCTCCCACGACCACCGTATCGTACTCGGCAACCAACGCCGGCCGTGTCGACGCGTCCGGCGTAATATACTCACTAGCGGCTGCTCCACATACTCACGACGCTGAGAGCGCACTCTTTCTCCCTACCCTCGCGCTGCCGAAGAGCCCGCATTCCGTGGACATTCTTCAAGGATTCTAGAACGATTTCGGAAATCCGGTAAATATCCTGGGCGACTCGAAATCTTCGGTGAAATGGAACCTTGCCCAAAGAGGCACAAAAGAGCGAACTCCCTCCCAAGGCGGATGAGGGGTCAAATCCCGGGAAGGCCGGTCTCGCGGAGGCAGTGCAGTACCTGAAGGGGCTGCACGCAGCCGTCCTCAACGCGTACGGACCAAAGAGGTCCGTCGGCCACTCTCAGCGCAAACCCTGCAGGAGTGCGTCGTCTGCTTGATCACGCACGCTTCCTCCCGGATTGAAACCGACCTTCCCCTCTGCGGCACAAGGGAGTCCACCTACGTGACGATGAAACTGGAAGACGTGACCTGTCCGGGTTGCCTGTTCTTGCTCAACGTGGAGCAGAACCTGTCAGAGACTAGTGCGCGGCCGCTCATCCCCCCTCAGGATGCGGCTCACTAGGCCTTCAGCCTCCCCGAGGTCGTAGTCGCGGATAAGCGCCAGCTTGCTTGCCTGGACGGAACCCTCGGCGTGTATCATCAGGCTAAGCAGATACCCCGTGAAGCTGCTCGCACCGAGCTCCTTCGCTATCCTCATCACTGCAATCCTCTCCTCGCCCGATGTCGCGCCCGTCATGTATTTCGAGATGTATCCCTGTTCCTGGGGGTTGTCGATATCCTCCTGGGCCGGCATGGTGCTGATTATCCCTCCCGCGGTGTCGTTCAGCGCCTCCACGACCCGTCCGAAGTTCTGGTTCGAGTAGAGCTTGCCTATGTTTGTGTAGAGAGGGTTCGGGATGGCCAGCCCGTCATCCTCGATATGGGTGTGGGCTGCCGCTATCGCGCTCATGCGCATGAGTTCCTTGTACATTATGACCAGCTGAAGGCTGTCCCTCACGTGCGACGCGTCTTGTACGCCGTTGGCCTTCGCGGCCAGGCTGGTCGCCCCCACGAAGAGGTTCGACGTCGCAGCTCTGTAGGACACGGCAGTGAACCGATGGTACGTCGCGAAGGTCACGGCGAGCGTACCGGCGAACGCGTGCTCCCTGAGCATGAAGACTCGTTCCAGCGGCACCCTGACCTTGTCGAAGATGGTGAGCGTCTCGAGTTCGAAATCCTTCCTGCTCAGCACGTTCGACGAGTTGCCCTCCAGCTCGTCTATCGGTCTCACGATGAACTTCAGCCCCTTCGCGTTCGCTGGTACGGCGAACGCCAGCGCATAATCGGCATCCTTCTCGGTCATAGCCCTGGTCGGGATCGCTATGATCTCTTCCGAGACCGCGCCCTGCGTCGTGTGCGCCTTGGCGCCACTGACCACGACGCCATCGTCCGTGACCTCGTCGATGTGGAGGTACACGTCGCGTTCCGGTTGCTCGTGGGGTCTCTTACTCCTGTCTCCTTTTACGTCGGTCTGCGCCACGGCGATGGTAAGGTCCTTCGTCGCCACATGACGGTAGTAATCCCGAACCCTCTTGGAGTAGTCCGTTCCCGCCGCAGCATCGACCTTCCTGGATACGGCGGAAAGGGCGAAGAGGGCGTCCGACCCTATGGCCTGCGAGATGTTGAAGACTCCGTTGCACCGCATCGTCGTGTCATAAACAAGTTTGTGTCTTGCCAGGAGGTCGGCGGAACCTCGTGGGAACCTGAAGTACTGGCTGACCTCCCCGCCGAGCTCCTCCGACCGGAACCCTCTCTCGAAAGCGAACAGCTTGGCAGCGTGTCGGGCCGCGACCCCCGTGACCGGATGCTGGGCGACATTCTCGACCCTCCTGCCACGATAGTACACTTCGCGTCCGTCGTTGAGCGAATCAAGGAACTCCTGAGGTGTTCTCAATCGAAAGACCCGGTGTTCTTCTAGGACTTGCGTTATTTAACCTGAGTCTCCCGAATGTTTTTCTCTGGACGGTTCGCGTAACCCGGTCGCTGGCATGAAAGCCGAGGCGAGGGTCGCGGTCGTGACGGGAAGCGGCAGGGGCATAGGGAGGAGCACCGCGCTGGCGCTCGCGGGGACCGGAGCGAAGGTCGTCGTCAACGTGAAGCGCAACGCGCAGGAAGCCGCCGAGACGCTCGAGATGGTCAGGAAAGCTGGCAGTGACGGATTCGTCATGCAGTCCGACGTCTCCACCGATGCGGGGGCCAGGGACCTGATCGAGCAGGCCGTCTCTAAGCTCGGCAGGGTCGACATCCTGGTCAACAACGCGGGAGTGGGCATCGCGGCCCCGGTCGCCCAGGTCGACGAGGCAATCTGGGACAAGCAGATCGACACCAACCTGAAGTCCGTCTTCCTGTGCTCCAAGTACGCCTCCGCTGACATGCTGAAGAGGGGCTGGGGACGGATCGTCAACATCACCTCGGTCGCCGGGATCATCGGTATGGCGGAATTGGTGCCCTACAGCGCTGCCAAAGCTGGGATAATCGGTATGACGAAAGCCTTCGCTGCGGAGCTACCTCCGGGCGGCATAACGGTAAATGCGGTGGCGTCAGGTCTGGTCGCGTCGAAGATGGGCAGGAGTCTGGTCGACTATCTTGGGAAAGGGCGAGAGACCAAGGCATCCACGGACGAATCGATTCTCCACTGGGAAACCCGCCATACCCTGACCGGACGTCTTCCCAGTGCCGACGAGGTGGCGGCCGTCGTGAAATTCCTCTCGTCAGAGGAGGCGGCAGCGATAACCGGGCAGGTCGTGGTGGTTGACTCGGGCTGGAGCATCAGCGAAGCTAGGAACTACAGGGACCTCTCGGGCTAGGTCCGCATCGCTCTGGTGAAGTTCTATCCGCCGGTTCTCATTTTGGTCCAGAGATGTTGACGCGGTAATCAGGGGCTACAGCTCGCACGTGAAGCTGGAGAAGGACGAGATAGCGAACATCGAGGCTGCCATGAGGATCCGTCCGCTCGCCTCGCCTGCTGGTGCTTCCGGCGCGCCATCAGGGCGTGAAAGGCACCGGACGGGACGCAATGGTGGATGCCCGACGAGGCGCTCGTGAGGGCATCTCTGCGCGAGCGCGGGCAGGTCTGCACGGCTGAAGTTCCCGTCCGTACCACGTAGTCTGCGCGGCACGAATCAAGCGTTTTTAGAGAGGACTGGTCGTTTCGAAGCGTCTTGGCGCCGCTGGAAGAGCTCCTCAGGGCGACGATAGCACTCTTCGTCGTAGTTGATCCTGCGGGTCTAGTCCCTGTCGTGATAGCCCTCACCAAGGACATGAAGCCGGAGGAACAAAGGGCCACCTTCAGGGTCGCGCTGCTCGTCGGGATCGCCCTCCTGGTGGTGTTCGCAGTCGCCGGCGAGGAACTGCTCTACCTCTTCGGGATAACAATCTACAGCTTCATGATAGCGGGAGGCATACTTCTGATGATCCTGGCGATGCAGATCATATTTCGGGGCGGGCTTCCCGTACAGTACAGCGCCTCCGACATCGGGGTAGTACCGATAGCCTTCCCGCTGCTGGTCGGACCTGGCGCAATAACGACGACGATAGTTTCGTTCCAGGCCTACGGGATCGTCATAACGCTTCTCTCCATAGGGATTGTCATGGGACTCACGTGGGTCCTCCTGATGAACCTGGACAGGGTGAACTCCTTCCT
>JASHZW010000120.1 GCA_030042335.1 Nitrososphaerales archaeon | reverse complement strand
GCCGTTTGGTCCTGATATTGACAGACATCTTGGTGTTATCGCAGAAGGATGTCGAGGAGCTGCTTACGATGGAGGACGCGATAAAGGCGATGGAGGACGTCTTCGCAGCCTCCTCGAACGGCCTCGCGGAGAGCGGCGGTGTCGTCCAGATCGCTGCCTCGAAATACGGTGGAGGATGGGCCGCAAAGCCCGGGTATCTGATGGACAAAGGTTACGTCGGCGTCAAGCTCGGGTGCTACTATCCGGGTAACATCTCTAGGAACATCCCCACACACTTAGCTTCCATACTGCTGAGCGACGCGCACAACGGCATGCCTCTGGCTGTGCTCGACGGTCTCGTGATTACCACGATGAGGACGGGTGCCGCAGGAGGAGCGGCAGCGAAGCACCTTGCCAGGAAGGACTCCAAGACGGTGGGGGTACTGGGTACAGGTACCCAGGGGAAGATACAGTTGCTCGCCCTGAAGGACCTGTTCAAGCTCAAGGAGGTCAAGGCGTACAGTCCGGACAGAGGGAGGAGGACGGCTTATGCCAAGGAGATGACGAAAGAAGCGGGGATACTTGTGAAGGCGGTGGACTCGGCCGAGGAGGCTGTCCGCGACGCCGATATCGTGATTGTTGCCACCCCATCCAAGGTGCCGATAGTGAAGGACTCCTGGATAGGCAGGGGTGTCCACATCAACGGAATAGGCGCCGACGGACTCGGTAAGAAGGAGCTCGAGGGCAAGACCTACAAGAGGTCGAAGCTCGTGACGGACAAGCTCTCCGTCGCGATGACCAAGGGACTCTTCGAGGAATCGGACGTCTATGCGGAGCTCGGAGAGATAGTCTCGGGGAAGAAGAAGGGACGCGAGACGTCCGACGAGCTCACCATCTTCGACTCGACAGGCATAGGTATCCAGGACGTGGCTACGTCTGCCATTGTCTATGAGAGGGCGAAGAAGTCGGGGAAGGGCAAGTGGGTGGACTTCCTCTAGGCCCCCACTGCGCGACAGTCCGTTCGATCAGCCGTTTCAGCCGGGGCTTGACCCTCCTCATCATGGACAAGACCTCTTCGTGGGACACCTTCTCCTGCATTCCGGCTCCCCAGTTAGTCGCCACTACCACCGACGCATACCTCAGCCCCAGCTCGCGGCTGAGGATGGCCTCTGAGGCGCCGGTCATCCCGACGACATCGCCGCCGAGCAGCCCGAACATCCGGATCTCCGCGGCGGTCTCATAGCGGGGACCGTCTACGCAGACGTAGACCAGGCCGGGTACAAGCTTCATATGGAGGGCGCCGGCTGATTTTTGGAGCCGATCCTGGAGGGTTCGATCGTAGGGATGGGTAACGTCGACGTGCACGGGCGACCTCTCGAAGTAGGTGAGATGGCGCCCGGAGAAGTCGATGAACTGGTCGAGCAGGCCGAGCCCGCCGACGGGGAGCTTCCTGCTTATCGAACCTACCGCGCTCGTGGCCAGCACGTCGGCGACACCGAGCTTTTTCATCGCCTGGACGTTGGCCTTGTAATTGATTCGATGTGGCGGGACCGAATGGTCCCTTCCATGACGCGGGATTACGACGAACCTGGCGTCTCCTGAGGAGCAGAGATACACCTCGATGGTGCCGTAGTCCGTCTTGACGCTCCTCCGTTCGGAGGTCTGGAAGAGGTCCTCCATCCCGGAACCGGTCATGACACCGGCGACCGCGTTCGGGGGCACGGCTACTCAGCCTCGGAGGCGTACTTCACCAGCGAGAAGACCGGGTATTTGGAGAGCTTCTCCCTTCCGCCGAGGAACCCGAGTTCGACCACGAACGCGAGGCCCACCACCTTCCCGCCGAGCCTCTCCACCATCTTGACCACGGCGAGCGCAGTACCCGCGGTCGCCATCAGGTCGTCGACTATCAGGACGCGTTCGCCCTTCCTGACCGAGTCCTTGTGCATCTCGAGCCCGTCGACGCGGTATTCCAGCTGGTACTCCTCGGTGATCTTGTCGTAGGGAAGTTTGCCGAGCTTCCTGGCGGGGATGAAGGCCACCCCGAACCTTTCGGCGAGCAGGGCACCGAAGACGAAGCCGCGCGCCTCTATGCCGAGCACCTTGTCTACCTTCGCGTCCTTGTAGTGGTCGTAGATCGCAGTGACAGACTTCCCGAGAAGCACCGGGTCCTTCCAGAGGGTGGTTATGTCCCTGAAGACTATGCCCTTCGTGGGGAAGTCCGGAACGCGCCTTATCGCGCGCCGGAGGCGGCGGTCGAGCGCGGCGTCGGTCAGGCTTTCAGCCTCGCGTGCTCCAGGGCCGTGCCGCAGGAGCACGACCTCGTACTGGGTATCGTCCCGATCATCTCGGTGATCAGCGCTCTGAGGTTCTCTATGTTGTCGTTGAATATCTTGATGACCTGCTCGTGCGACACAGGTTTCACCTTGGGGTCTCCATCGAGCCCGGAGTCGTAATCCGTGACGAGGGAGATGTTGACGTAGCACATCTCCAGCTCCCGCGCGAGCGCCGCCTCCGGATACTGTGTCATGTTGATCACGTCCCAGCCTTGGTTCCTGAAGAAACGGCTCTCGGAGCGAGTGGAGAAGCGCGGACCCTGGATGACGACCACCGTACCGCCATCGTGGAAGGGCAGCCTCAGCTTCTTGGCCGCGTCCCTCGCCAGCTTCCTCAGCTCAGGGCAGTAGGGGTCGGCGGTGCTGATGTGGGTGGTCTCGGGCCCGTCGTAGAACGTGTCCCTCCTGCCGGTGGTGAAGTTCACGAACTGGTCGCAGATCACGAGGTCACCGGGCTTCAGCTCCGGCTTGAGGCTCCCTACGGCACACGGACCGATGATTCTCTCCACCCCGACATCCTTGAAGGCGGCGATGTTCGCCCTGTAGGGGAGCACGTGCGGGGGGAACTCGTGGCGCTCTCCGTGCCGGGGGATGAACGCGACGCGCTTGTCTTCCACCGTGGATATCTTGAGAGGGGCACTGGGTGGTCCGTACGGAGTCTCCAAGGGTAGCTCTTCGTACTTCTTCAGGAAACGGTAGAAACCGGACCCGCCGAAGACGCCGATTGTTACCCGCTTCACAATCCGGCCATCCGCGGCTGTGCTTAAAATCTTTGGAAGAAACTATGTGGGGACAACACTCTTTTCTTGGATGGGACCTCCGCGGTGATGTGGCGCCGAAGGATTTCGGAAGGGTGGCGGACATCTACGATGACACCAGGTCGCTCCCTGAGAACGAGATGCTGCAGGTCATAGACGCGCTCGCGAACGTCCTCCCCCTTGCAGCGCGGGTAGCCGACGTCGGGGTCGGGACCGGCAGGTTCGCAAAACCACTCCAGGCGAAAGGTTACGACGTCGTGGGGGTAGACATCTCTGCCAGGATGATGGCGAAGGCCAGAGAGAAGGGCGTAACAGGACTCCTCTTCGCGGATGTCCACAGGATGCCGTTCAGGGGTTTGGTCTTCGACGCGGCGCTCCTCGTCCACATCCTTCATCTCGTGGACGACTGGGTCGCAGTGGTCAAAGAGTCCGCGCGTGTCTCTAGAGGATCGGTCATCTCGATGGTAGATGCAGGTCCCAGCGGCCAGCCGACGATGGGAGAGGAGTATGCTAGGCTCAGGGCGAAGTTCGGGTACCCGAGCAGCCGCTTCGAGGGAGGAGAATATGGCCTTGGGGACATGGTTGCCCCCGAGAAGACAATACGGGTCGTCGATGCCGAGAGGGTCGTACAGGCGGACGACCAGATAAGCCACCTAGAATCGAAGGGGCAGTCGATCACATGGGACGTTCCTGACGATGTCCACACCCGGATAATCGGCGAGCTGCGCGACAGACACCATGGCTCGGCCATCCGCTATGCGAGGAGAATCGACCTGTCCGTGTGGTCGGCGGACAAGCTCAGGAACGCGGAGCTACTGACCCAGAAGGGTTGAAATACTTGCACGGGCGCTCGGGGCCAGCGCATGAGCAGGCAGTACGACGAACTCCTCTCCCGGGCGCAGGCGGGCATCCAGAAGATCTCGACAAAGTCGTCGCTGAACAGGCTGGAGCTGCCGGAGCCCGTGGTCATCTGGGTCGGCAAGAAGACCATCCTTAGGAACTACGCCGAATTCCCGAAGCTCTTCCGCAGGGACCCCGACAGAGTCCTGATGTACCTGGCCAAGGAGCTGGCCACAGCCGCTTCGATAGACGGCGAGAGGGCGATATTCATCGGGCGGAAGGACAAGGCGTCGTTCATGCAGCTCTTCCAGAAGTACATGCAGGATAACGTCACCTGCCCGGTGTGCGGCAGTCCTGATACGCACATCGAGACGGTCAGCAGGCTGCACTTCAGGGTGTGCGAGGCCTGTGGCGCCCGGTCTGCGGCGAAGGTGAACTGAGACGGCCAGCTCGAACCTCTCTGTGAGGAGCATAAGCTGGAAGGACACCAGCCTCATCAACGTATGCGACGAGGACCTCATCGGCAAG
>JASHZW010000119.1 GCA_030042335.1 Nitrososphaerales archaeon | reverse complement strand
TGTTGTCCTCCCAACGTACGATCGTGTCCCGCTTCGGGTCGTAGAACTTCAGGACGGCGAGGCGCTTTTCCCCGTCGTAGGTTGCCGAGACTAGGAGACCCTCGTCCAGCTCGGTCACGGGGGCGATGAGCTTGGCCAGCTTGCTTCGGAGCGATTCGGCTGTAACTAGGGTGTTCGACAACAAACATTCTCCGTTAAGGAACGGTACCGAGAGCCGAACCGGGAATTTATAGTTCGCGCCGCTGCGGCGCCGATACGCTGTATTCCGGAACCACATTTATATCCGCTGGGATTTTTCGCCTGCCGACATGAAGTCGGCGGGAGGCATCGGCGAGGCGACGCCGACGATCCTGTATTTCGTAGCAGGGGTCTTCTGGGTCGGCGTGCTGATAGCCGGGGGAGGGGCCCTCCTGTTTTGGCCCGCGCTCACCTGCTTCGTCAGCGGTATCGTGCTATACGCGTGGTCGTCGAGCTGGGTCACGAGGCCCCTCATCTACGCCACGGCGCTGTTCGGGCTCGTGCTGACCGTCTACCAGCTCTACGTGGCGCTGACCCTGATAGGGACGGGGCTGGACCCGATAGCGGGGATAACGGGGGCGATATTCGCGATACTGACGGTAATCTACCTCTATCTGCTCCTTTTCGGGAACAGGCGGAAGAGCGAGGCCTAGCTGGGTTCTCGGTATCCGCCGATGTTGTGAATCCTTCTGAGGAAGTAGACCGCGTAACCGCTTATCACGAACGTCGCAAAGAAGATCTTCGTCTCGAAGACGAGGCTCCACGGGACCCCGACGCTGGAGGTCAGGAGCTGGTTGCTGAGGTACGCTCCCCAGACCGTGAAGTTGTAGAGCACCTCGTAGGCCGATGAGACGGCGACAACTATGGCGACAAGCTGGATGATCGAGAGCCTGAAGAGGGGCCACCGTGCGACCCGGTTCTGCCAGATCTGCATGCCGCTGTAGAAGAAGGTCACGCTCGCTATGCTGAGATAGGTGACCGGCTCCGCCAAGAATGGAAAGGGAAAATCGACGTCGACGAGGCTGGTACCCACGGCGCTCGCCCCGCTCACGATCGCCGTGACGAGCGCGTAGACGCAGACAGCGACCATGATCAGGCCCGAGACCCATGCAATGGCCTGATACATGGTACGAGTCCGCTCCTCCTCCCTGCGGAGCTCGTCGATCTGCTCCATATCGGAGTACGTGTACTCTTAGAGTTTTAAATCTTGGGCATGATAAATCACTCGACCCGCGGGGAGAAGGAAGCTATCGGGACTCGGAGGACAACCTTCCCTCCGCCCAGGCGTACGTCCGTTCCAGCCCCAGTCGGAAAGGCATAGATGGGGTCCACCTAAGGACTCTCTTTATCCTCGTGAGGTCCGGCGTCCTGTTGAGGGCCCCGGTAGGCTTCGAGGGGTCGAAGCTGATCGGGATCTTCTTCCCCGAGATCGCCACGGTGAGGCGCGCCAGCTCCTTCACGCTCGTCTCCTCGGTAGAGCCGATGTTCACGGTCAGGCTGCCGCGATCCTCTGTGTGGTCGAAGAGCCTGAAGAGGGCGTCGACGACATCGTCGATGTAGACGAAGCAGCGCCTCTGGCTGCCGTCGCCCCACACCGAAAAGCCTTCCCTGGGGTAGTCGACGGCCTTCCTGATGAGCGAGGCTATGACCTGGCTGCGGTCGGGCTTAAGGTAGATGTTGGTGCCGTAGGCGTGGAATATGCGCGCGACCCCCGAGGCCATCCCGGGCATCATCGACAGTTGCTTCTCGGCGACGTACTTCGACCAGCCGTATCCTCCCTCGGGGTTGACCTTCCTCTCTGCGTCCGCTTCCTTGAACCTCACGCGGGAGCCCTGCTGCTCGTCGATGGGGTAGACCGAGACACTGGACGCGTAGACCACTCGGCGCACGCGGTTCTCGGCGCAGGCCCTGAAGACGTTGACATCGATGGCGAGGTTCGACTGCAGGGTTGAGAGCTCCCTCGCTGCGGAACCATGGAGATACGCCACGCTTCCCACCTCGGCCGCAAAGTGGAAGACCGCCTCCGCGCCCCTCAGCGACCTGCGAGCGAAATCGGGGTCCTTGAGGTCGCCTACGACGCACTCTTGTGATATCCCCAGTCCCTTCAGGTTCTCGACCGAGCCGGAGGAGAAGTCGTCGACTATAGAGACCCGGTGCCCGTCGTCCAGGAGTCTCCTTGCTATGTGGCTTCCCAGGAACCCCGCACCTCCCGTGACGACGACTTTCGACATCCCGATGGCTCACCTACCGGCCGGGGGAGCTTTGACCCCCGAGCTCCTCCATCGTCCACTTGGCGGTAAGCCTGATGGTGTCCTTCGGTGACATCCTCGGCTTCCAGCCGAGTGTCTTTATCTTCTCGATGGAGAGATAGACGACCGGATTGTCGCCTATCCAGCCGCTGGTACCGCCGGTGTACCTCTTCTCGACCCGGCGGAGTCCCATCTCCTCTATCACGATGTCCGCCAGCTCGTCCACAGAAGTCTGCTCCTGCAGCCCGAGGTTGAATATGTTCACGGGCGCAGAAGCCACGGCGTAGCCTGTCATCATCCCGTTCACGCAATCGCCCACATACAGGTAGTCCTTCCTCTGTTTCCCGTCGCCGAGGATCTCGAGCCCTGTCGGGTCCCTCATCAGCTTGTGCTCAAAGTCCCAGATCGCGCCCCTTCTGCACCTCTCTCCGAGGACGGTCCCGAAACGGAAGGCCCAGACCCGGATCGGTGCAAACCTCGCGAAGGCAGAGGCGTAGCCCTCCCCCGCGAGCTTGGCCGCGCCGTAGAGGGATGTCTGGATGCCGGAGTAGGTCTCTGGCGTCGGTACCACCTCTGCCTCGCCATAGAGGGCGGAAGTGGAGGCGAAGACGAAATCTGGGACCTTGTTCTTCACCATGCTCTCGAGCACGTTGAGCGTCCCGACGACATTGTGGTCCAGGTCGGCCATGTGATCGCCCAGGCTGACGCGCATGAGCGCGTGCGCCGCTAGGTGAAAGACGGCGTCGCAACCCTTCGAGCACTCCTCGACCTTCTCGAGGGAACGGACGTCGCCTTCGACGATTGACAGTGCGGGATTCGAGGCTTGGTGTGCGAGGTTTGAGCGGTGGCCCGTAGCGAGGTTGTCCAGGACGGTCACGTTCCACCCGTCCGTGAGCAGCCTGTCTACGAGGTGGCTCCCTATGAACCCGAGACCACCGGTCACGAGGGCCCTCTTCATGGAAGTGGATGACCTCGCTACTTCTTTATCGCCAGAAAGTCCTGCCAGGCCTTATCGAACTCTGCGATGGTCTCCTCGCTCCTCTTGTTCGACGGCATCTGCCTGAGAATCTTGGTCGGGACGGTGAGAACGTGGGCGCCGGCCGCCATGGCAAGCGAGACGTCCTCGGGTGTCCTGATGCTCCCGACGATCAGCCTCCCCGCCAGTCCGGACTCCTTCGCGGTGGCCACGTAGTCCTTGATTATCTGCAGCGGGTCCTCTCCAGCCTCCTTTGACCTGTTGTAGAAGAGCGAGACGTAGTCGGCGCCAGCCTTAGCAGCGAGGATGAGCTGGTTGTAGGTCATCATGACCGTCATGTTGGTCTTGATACCCATCTTCGACAGCTGGCTTACCACCTGCAGGCCGCGGCCGTCCCCGTACATGGCGACCTTGACGACGACGTTCTTGTGCCATGAGGCATAGTCCTTTGCCTCCGCGAGCAGGCCTGGGACCGTGTCCTTGGTCGTCTCCACGCTTATCGGGCCATCCACGAGGTCGCAGATGTCGAGCACGCGTTGCTTGAAGTCGACACCGCCCTCAGAGAGGAAGATCTTCTGGTTGGTCGTGACGCCGTCGGCGATCCCCCACTTCACGAACTCTTCTATCTCGGTCAGGGAGGCAGTGTCGAGAAAAATCTTGACCACTCTGCAGCACTGAACCGGGTCACCGAGGGCGAGACTATAAGAATTTAGTAAGAGAGTGCGGTTGCGTGCGGGCCAAGGGTTGCGGAGGCGTGACGTTCTGAGGGCGGGCAGGGCGGTCTTCGTCGACAGGGATGGGGTCCTCAACGACCTCGTCTACGAAGAAAGCGAAGAGAGAGTGGGAAGCCCGTTCTCGGCTAAGCAGATGAGGGTCTTCCCGTACACGGCGGACACGGTGAAGGAGCTCAGGGAGGGGATGGGCTACAAGGTCATCGTCAT
>JASHZW010000014.1 GCA_030042335.1 Nitrososphaerales archaeon | reverse complement strand
TGTGGGTGCTGGGGAGGGCGGACGAGGTGATCAAGGTGGCAGGCCACAGGCTCGGCACCTACGAGATCGAGTCGGCATTGGTGCAGCACCCTTCGGTCGCGGAGGCAGCGGTCGTGGGCGTCCCCGACGAGGTCCGCGGCGAGGTGCCCGTGGCCTTCGTCATCCTGAAGACGGGTGCGAAGGGCGGGGAGGCGCTCCGGCAGGAGTTGGTGCTGGCCGTGCGCGAGAGGGTGGGGGCCATAGCCACGCTCAGGGGGGTCTACTTCGTGTCGAAGCTCCCGAAGACCCGGAGCGCCAAGATAATGCGCCGGGTGGTCAGGGCCGTGGTCGCAGGCGCGGACCCCGGCGACGTCAGCACGCTGGAGGACGAGGCCTCCGTCGAGGAAGTCCGAGAGGCATTCTACGCCCTAAGTAGAGAGCTTGATGGCCGCCAAGGTAAACCAGACCGGCCACGACATCGATCGGACACGGCACCCCAGCATCATCGCGATGCATAGATCAACTACAGTGGTAGCGGTTGTTGCCTCGAATTTGAGGGCATCGTCGGCCTTCCCCTTGCTTAGGTCTATTTGCTCCACCTGTGACCCGAGGCAGAGGACCAATACAACGAGGACTACGGGCTATAGTATCACGCACGCGCCGTAGTTCAGAACCTAAAAGCGACGAGGCCAAGTATCCATGAGTTGACGGAGAGGGCGATGACCTACGTAGCTGGCCTTGCTGGAGACGCTTAAGACCGGTCCCTGACTAGAGCTGGGTCATTCGGGCAAATCCTCACTGGCATACTTCGTGAGACGTGTGTCCAAAAGAGTCAGAGTCTGGCCTACGCTTTATATCAAAGAACAAAGAAATCATTGTTCGTTGGTGACGAAGGCGATGGTCGCGGTGGCTATCTTAATCCTAGGTTCACTCAGCCCACTATATGTCAGCGCTTCAATCGGCGCCTCGTTTCCGGCGACGACGAGCCATTCGAGTACCGTTTCGTCTGGCGGAGGACAGTTATACGGTCAGTCATATTCGGGCGTACTGATAGGTAACCCAATCTACACGAACAATTCCTTTCCATTTGCGACCTACGCCCTGTCATCTCACATCCTCGGCTTGCCTGCAGTCAGTGTTTGGTTGGCTTCCCACGACTATTCGCCGTTGGCCCTGAGACCTTACTTGTCTCTATACCCGGCCCAAGGGAACCCTTACGACTTCGCGGAAGCCTCGGGGTTGCAGAATGGGACAGCCTTCAACATCTATGAATATCTTGTCACTAACTCAAGTGTAGGTCTGGTAATAGGAGTGTGGGTCTCTGCTGGTGACACGCAGGCGGTTCAGTCGGTCTTGAAGATCTTCACGTACGACACCATAGGTGCGAACGTCGTAGGCGTCGGTGCGACTTCCGCGCCATCTTCCTCTTCCGAGGACACAAGCCAAGGTGTGGCTCCTCTGAACACCGGCCATAACGACAACTCCTCTAACGGAGTAGGGCACCAGACGGAAGACAGTTCCCTCACTGGATCAAGTTCGATGTATGGGGCCGTGTATGATACGCAAGTCTTCTCTGATCTTTCGAGTCCTTCGTCCTGCGGAACGGAGTGTTGGGACTGGGTCAACTGGATCGGTGCTTCCAATTACAGTTGGATTGGCCCAACATATCCACAATACCTCTACTTCTTCCAAGCTGAATTGGTCTATTGGGGAGGTAAGCAGTCGGAGCCTTCAAACTGCGGTGGGTCTTTCAGCTCGAACTGCGAAATCTTCCAGTATGACTTGGATAACGGCAAGACTCTGACCACATACGCGCCAGGCTATGGCGGTTGGAGTTCGGGCGACTCGGTTACTCTGAAGTGGGTCTACCTCGATGAGAACTGCGCAGGAAAGGGTTACAATCAAGTCAACGTAGTGGAGGAGACGATTGACGACGTGTCCAGCAGTACCTCCGTGTCCTACTCACGATGTATGCCAGACATTACATACACACAGTTCTTGGAAGAAAAGCCAGTCATCGGGAGTACCCTATCACAGAACCCAGAATTCGGGACTCACGATTTCACGGCGTCGCTCATAAATGACAACGGGAATGACATACCCGTTAACTCCGGGAGCAACACATGGCTGATAACACTGGTGGACGCGGAAGAGAACAACCTAGTGACCTGTACTCAGCTCAACAACGGCGCGACCAGCAGTACCTGGAGTTCCTCATGGGTGGCATCAACCTATCCTTAGGCGTAAGTTGAACCTCAGAACTGGAAGGACGCGAAAGGGAAGTAGCAGGAGACTATACACAGTAGTCGCGCTTACAATCGCTGTTGCTGCAGTACTCTGTCTAGCTCTGCCCGTCAAGCCAGTAGACGAAGGCCCTTCTTCTGAAGGTTGTCTTCAGGGTCTTTATTCGTGTCCCGTCACCGCCGAAGTCTCGATTGCATTCTACTACATCCACATCGGCGGATGTCTGCAAGGCAAGTACTATTACTTCAGTTGGTACGTCTACGAGTACGGGTGCTAAGTCTGGCGTGCCAGGTCTGGAAGGAGTCTGAGGAACCGCCTGGACTGACTCTGCCCAAGTCGACGGCCGCGGGATGGCGACACTGGAAGCAGGTCAATCATGTTCTTATAGTGCTATGGCTACATAGCTGTCATGCC
>JASHZW010000118.1 GCA_030042335.1 Nitrososphaerales archaeon | reverse complement strand
CAGACGAAGGACATGGAGGAGCTCGGTCAAATTGCCGACAAGACGAGGACCGGTGTGGTCTACATAGGAGGGGGTGTGCCCAAGGACACCATCCAGCTCGCCACCATCATCAAGTCGTTGTCGGAGGGTGGGGAGGAGGCGACCCCGCACGACTATGCGATCCAGATTACGACGGACAGCCCGCAGTGGGGAGGGCTCTCCGGATGCACGCTCGAAGAGGCCATCAGCTGGGGGAAGATTGCCGCGGACTCGACGAGGAGTGTGGTCTACTGCGACGCGACGATAGCGCTACCACTGATCACGCAGGCGATGAGCGAGCGGGTCAAGAAGAGGGTCGACCCTCCCGACCTGAGCTGGGTATTCCGCAAGTAAAAGATTAATTCTGGTAGAAGGATCGGATGGAACATGGCACCGGTTGCCCAGCGCGTGCGGATCGTCGACCACGGGCCCAAGCTGAACAAGCCGAACGTCATAGTCGGCGTTCCTGAAGCTGGCCTTGTCGGCACGATCGCGTGTTCATACCTGGTCGAACAGCTCAAGCTTGACGAGAGGGGGTTCATCGACTCTGACCTCATGCCGCCGGTCATGGTCGTGCACGATTCGCTCGCAAATTACCCCATGCACATATTCGGGAAGGACAACGTCGTGGTGATTATGTCCGAGGTGCCGCTAGTCGGAAGGGTCTCCCTCGAGGTCGCAAGAGAGGTAGCGGCTTGGACAAAGACCGCAAAGGCGAACATCGTGGTGGGCATCACCGGAGCCCCGTCGAGCAGGAGGGAGGAGGCCCAGGGTGAGGGCACCCCGGCTGTCGTGGGAGTCGGGAACGACGACGCCTCCCTCAGGATGATAAAGACGAGCGGAGCCGAGTCGTTCGAGGAGGGGGTCATAACCGGTTTCTACTCAAGCCTGCTGAAGTTCTGCACCGACGAGACGCAGTCCGGGATGGTGCTGCTGGCAGAGTCGCTCGGACAGTTTCCTGACCCGGGGGCGGCTGTAGTCGTCGTGGGCGTGCTGAACAAGCTGATGGGGCTGAAGGTCGACACAAAGGCACTCGTCCAGGAGGCGGAGGGGATAAGACTCAAGACGCGGGAGCTGATGCAGCAAACACAGGAGGCGCAGAAGCAGACGGCAGCGCCGAGTGCGGGGGGCACGGCCTACCGCTAGGTGAGAATGATGTCCAACGACGACACTGACCAGCTCGCCGAGGCCGACGACGTCTTCGCGGGGATGTTCGGCCCCATGACGGGTTCACTCTTCAACGGCGGGCTCGGAAAGCTGAGACCGCTCTCCAGAGTGAACGTCGACAAGGAGAGCGTCACCGTGACCTTCGACGTCCCCGGTGTGGACAAAGGAGACGTCTCTGTGACATGCACGCAGGACTCGCTCAGCATGGAGGCGCAGGCGAGGAGGCAGTCGAAGTCTGGCACCGGAGGCGCCCAGCGGTCTTCGGTCGAGTTCGTCAGCTACTCGGAGAGAGTACAGCTCCCGGTGCCGGTAGACCCAGACAGGGCTACGGCCAACTTCAAGAACGGGATAGTGGTCGTCAAGTTGCCCAGAGTCGAGACAGGAAAGCGCATCAGGGTGTCTGGGACCCAGACGAAACGCGAATAGAGCACGGCCGCTTAGTGGGTTATATACCGGCCGGCCAAGCGCGTGGAAGAATTCACGATGGCCTATCGCGTCTATGTTACGAGCAACGAGGTCCCGCAGGAGGCCCTCGACATAGTCAGGTCGGTCGCCGAGGTCAAGGTCAACCCGGAGTATGGCACCCCGCCACGGGAGGTCCTGATGAAGGAGGTGGCAGACGTGGACGGGTTGTACTGTAACATCACCGAAAGGATAGACGCGCCTCTGCTCGACGCGGGGAAGAGGCTGAGGATTGTGGCGAGCATGTCGGTGGGCTTCGACCACATCGACCTCGACGCGGCGACGAAGAGGGGAATCATGGCGACACATACCCCCGGAGTGCTGACGGAGGCTGTCGCCGACGAGACACTCGGGCTCATGCTGGCGGTAGGCAGGAGGCTCGTCGAGGGTGACGATTACGTGAGGAAGGGCAAGTGGAAGCTGAAGTGGAGTCCCATGCAGATGGTCGGAAGGGACATCTACGGTAAGACGCTCGGAATCTACGGGCTGGGGAGGATAGGGATAGCGGTGGCGAAGAGGGCCAAGGGGTTCAGCATGAAGACAGTCTACTACGACCCGATAAGGAACGAGGAGGCCGAGAGGACCCTCGGGATCGTGTACAAGCCCAAGGAAGAGGTGATCAGGGAGAGCGACTACCTCTCGGTGCACGTCCCGCTCCTTCCCGAGACGCGCAACAGCATAGGTGAGAAGGAGTTCAAGATGATGAAGAAGACTGCCTACCTCATCAATACGGCCAGAGGAGGGATCGTCCACGAGAAGGCGCTCATCGAGGCCCTCAGAGCGGGAACGATAGCCGGTGCGGCCCTGGATGTCTTTGAGAAGGAACCCGTCGAGATGGACAACCCGCTTCTCACGATGACGAATGTAGTCGTGGAGCCGCACCTTGCGAGTGGTTCTGTAGAGAGCCGTACGGCGATGGCGGTGCTCGCGGCCCAGAACCTCGTCTCGGGGTTGAAGGGGGAGGTCCCTCCCAACCTCGTCAACAAGCAGGTGCTGGAGAACAGGAGAAGATAGAGATGCACTACGAAGGGACCTTCGACGTCACTGCGCCCAAGGAGAAGGTCTACGACTTTGTGAACGACCCCAAGAAGGTCACGAC
>JASHZW010000117.1 GCA_030042335.1 Nitrososphaerales archaeon | reverse complement strand
GTAAGACGAAAGTCCGTTCCCCCGTTTGGGGCAAGCAGCAGGTAGTCGGTGCGGCCACGGACCTGGCCATCGCGGACCCCGAGGAGGCGGATGCCAACTCGATCTTCGCGGCGGTCCGTGAGTACGACAACCTCGTGGCGAAGGGCGTCAGCTGTGAGGTTGCGGTGGTGTGCGGCGTGAGTGATAGCGGAATCGATGCGGACAGGAAGATACACAGAGAGGTCGACAAGGTACTGGCGAGTAACGAGTTCACAGGAATAATACTGGTAAGCGACGGCGCGGACGATGAAGCTGTCCTGCCCGTGCTGCAGTCCATGAAGCCGATAGTCTCCGTGGTTAGAATCGCCGTGAAGTACAGTAGAACGGTCGAGGAGACGTACATGGTTCTAGGAAGGTACCTCAGGATGCTCATCTTCGACTCTCGCTACTCCAAGTGGGCCATAGGCGTGCCCGGAGTGATACTGCTCTTCGCCGGGCTGCTCGTACTCTTCGGAAAGGCGTTCGAGGCCGAGGTCGCAATCATGATCATCGTGGGAGGGACATTCCTGGTGAGGGGTTTTGGGATAGACAAGTCGGTGCAGACGATGTTGAGCCAGAGGCCTTACGGATACCTGAGGATATTCTCCATCGTTGCGGGATCGCTGATATTCCTGGTCGGTATCTCGACAGGCTACAACTACATGCTGGCGAACGACCCGAATGGAGTAGCCTACGTCCTGGCGAACCCCAGCTCTTTCCTGATATATGGCGGAGGGCTGATAGGATACTATCTCGAAGGGTCGCTGCCGATATTCTGGGCCGCGTTCGCGGTCTATCTCATCGGGCAGCTCCTGGCGCACCTCGCACGGGGCAGCAACAGGGTCTGGAGGGACGGAGTGCTCATAGTCCTCCTCGGCTTCCTCTACCTCCCGATGGACGAGTTCGCGCTGTATCTGACGGGAGTGGTGAACAGCTCCGTCCTGCTCATATCCTACGTGCTGGTGGGGCTAGCTCTGACGTTCGCCGTGGTGACTGCCGTGTACGGTAGATGGAGAAGCAGGAGTCCGTTGCTCAAGGAGTGACGGACGTGCTTGACGGTGTTCTCAGAGCGACCGGGGCGTACAAGTTCTACGAGAACCGGCTCAACTCAGAGGTAATGCGTGGACCCATACCAGGGCACATAGGGATAATACTAGACGGCAACCGCAGGTGGGCCAAGCGCGAGAGCTACTCCGTGGAGATGGGACACGCCTACGGCGCCGACGTCGTGGAGAAGCTCCTGGACTGGTGTCACGAGCTGGGCATAAGGTCCATCACCCTCTACGTGTTGTCTACCGAGAACTTCCAGAGGAGCTCCGAGGAGGTGCGGGAGATAGTCAGGCTGATAGAGGAACGGCTGAACAAGCTCCTCAAGGATGACAGGATCTACAGGTACAGGGTGCGCGTGAAGGGGATAGGGAAGCTCGAGCTTCTGCCGGACTCTCTGATCAAGATACTCAGGGAGGTCGAGCAGAGGACGGCCGGATACGATGGGCACTTCCTGAACATAGCGATAGCCTACGGAGGAAGGGTCGAGATAACGGATGTCGTGAGGTCCATAGCCGACGACGTGAGCAAGGGCACCCTGCAGCCCGGCGCGATAACGGAGGAGACTATCTCGGGCCGGCTCTACACGGCTTACCTCCCGAACCCAGAGCCAGACGTGATCATCCGAACCTCGGGCGAGGAAAGGATGAGTGGGTTCCTGCTGTGGCAGGGGGCCTACAGCGAACTGGTCTTCATCGACGTATACTGGCCTGCATTTAGAAAAATTGATTTGCTACGGGCAATACGTACTTTTCAAAAGCGTAAGCGGCGGATGGGACGATAACCACAACCTGAATAATCGAGTGTGTTCCTCCGCTATTCTCCTTTCTACAGGCGAGCCTTTTGAGATAACGAAATCAGGCTCATTGCCTCATTCCGGACATGAACTCGCGCATCATCCGTAGATACGCAATTACGGTTGGCGTGCCTTGCCACCAGCCAGGAACCTCTTCGAGTTTGCATCGGCTTCTTGCGCGGGATGACACCCGCTAATCGGAGCACCGCATCATCGTTCATTTCTATTCTCAAGCGAAGAGTATCAACGGCTGCCCGGCCCAAGCAACGGATGTTTGCGACCACCAGACAGATAGACTCGTCCTCGGTTGTAACCTATCGTTCCTTTTCCAGCTACCAATGCACCAATCCAAGCCCGTTCCCACTTGCAAAGTTCCCTGACTGCTACCGTTTCAGGCAAGCTCGCGCTTCACGACGCTAGTGTCGTCGGCCCTTACATGCACTCTGCCTGTAGCATTTCGAGCGCCGGCAGGCTCCGGACCGACCATTTTCTCAAGATAGACGTGCCCAAGGCAATCTGCCATCAGAAGCGGCAGTGCAGCCTCAGATGAGGTTGACGATGAACCCGACGAGGAAGCCTAGGAAGACCCCTACGTAGACCATCCTCTGTTTGGCGTAGTCCATGTCCTTGAAGGCGTTCTTCAGCATCGGGAGGATCGCGTAGACCATCGCTCCGATTCAAGCCCGTCGAAGACCATCGCAAATGCGTTCGAGGAGTAGAAGTAGCCGACAGCCCCGCCTAGGGTCGTCGGTATCCCACCGACGAGGAGCAACCCGATAATCACGCCGGTCCTCTTCTGGAGCTGGCCGAAGAAGGGAGAGGTGATGGGGAAACCCTCCGTCACGTTCTGGAAGATGAAACCTACGAGCACCACGAGCGCGGCCCCGGTAAGCCCAAGTATGCGCCCAGCGAGCCGAAGAGGAGCCCTTCGGTCAGGTTCTGGAACCCTATCCCGAGCGCATCGCAGAGAAGACCTAAACCGTCATCCTGCGCGTGGCAACCCAACCCAAATCGACTTTGAACGGATGCGGACCAATACAGAGGAAAGGATCAAACGAGAGGTTTCAAGTGCCGTAGGGTGACTTGGTAACAGATGCTGCGCTTCAACAGTTACGGGAATCCCAGGACCGAGAAGGCATACTGCACCCGCTTGGTGAGCTACTTCGCGTGGCTGAGGACGAGAGGCATCACCATGTCGCCTGACCAGTTAGTGACGGACGATCTCACCTCGATCTACTATTCCGCGCCTGAGGACGTCTATACACGCGCTTCCAATCTATGTAGGTTACATGGGGGAGCCATCGAAAATGGCACCCACTAATCGAGCTCGCAGTAGCAGAGAAGAGACTACTTGAGTAGAATCACATTTCCCATCCCGCGTCGTCTTCTTTCCACCAACCCTCTAACCTCCAAGGCATCCAAGGACTTGCTCACAGTGCTCTTGGGAAGACCGGTCTTCTCGACCAACTCTCCCTGCATGATGATCCCGTCTGAGGCTATGATTGCGCGGAGTACTGTGGCCTCATCCTCCTTGAGGCCCTTGGCTATCTCTTCAAAGACACCTTTCTTCTTCTCGAAGGCCTCGTTCCACGCCTGACCTTTGTCAGCCACCATCTCGGGGGCTTTTGGTCGGCTCGACCACGATGAAGACAGTATCACTGAGCCCGACCAACCAAGAACCACAGCTGCGACGAGAACAATCATTACGTCAGACCAGCTGTAAAACCCCTGCACCTGATCGATAAGGGCTGGGTTTCCGTCCTGCTGGATGTAGACGTTTATTGGAGTAGGAAGTAGCAATTTTAGGGAAAGTACAACGACTGATGCAACGAAGAATGCTGAACCGATGATCAGTCTTCGCGTGTCCATTCTTTGTTGTTCAACACCGATGAGTCGTCAGTGATAAAAAGGGGTTGCGTCCGCTGGTGATGCGAACACAAGGAGATTCATGGTCAGGATTGGCCCGCAGCCTGCGTGCTTGAAGAGCTCGCTGATGTCGTTGATTGTGTTTCACACGCTGGGAGAGTTGCGCTCGATGTGGCATTTGTGTTGAGGGTGGTTGACGAAGCGGTGGTGATTGGCGTTGTCAGCGTATACCCTAGATTCGATGGCTGAGTGGTGTTGAGGCCCAGTGCTTGCGCAGGCCAGGTGATGTAGACGTTGTGGCCAGACACGATTACAGTGTACGTCCCGTTCGCTGCCTGAGTCACGTTCCATGTGAGTGTCGCATTGATTGCATATGGGTTGATGGTGATGCTGTTGCCCGCGGCCGTCACAGTGATGGAGACCCCGCCGGAGGATAGAGTCTGGTTATAGGTACCTGTCGACTGCGTCGAGGTCGAGTTGTAGGTGGCGGTAAAGGTCACGGTGCATGGCCCATTTTCCTGGGCGGTACTGTGCGGAACGAGGTTGGCTACTGAGGTTGTCGTGAGCACGGATGCTAACAGCAGGAAGGCTACGAGGCCGACGCTTTTCTTTTCAGGCATCATGTTGGCATTCTGTTTGGAGAGTATACCAGATATGGCTAACGTTGGGAACCAGTTCGGAACCAGTTCACGCAGCGAATATTGTGTAATGCTTGAAAAAAGATTGTGAATCTCATGAAAAAAGAGCGCGTTCTACGTCGATGGCACCACCATTTTTGCCGCTCAGGGAAAGCGAGCTCGTTGAGTCGTTCGCCGAATGACTTTCTGACCCCGATTGGCAAGGTAGGAGGAGCAGGTCTCCTTGGTCCTAAGATTCCCGTATGAAATAAGAACCGGGTCATGGCCTCCTCTCGTCCTAGCCGCTCTAGGACCTTCTCGGCTGCGGCCTCAGAGGAAACCTCCGAATGTGCCTTTCATCCCCTCCTCAAAACGGGGATTAGTTGATTTCATCCGGGACAGATACCGTTATAATCTCATCGTTGAACAGGCGAGCGAAATGAAGATCATCGTTGGCACGTTCAAGGACGAGGCTCAAGGACTTGCCGACTTCCTCGGCCCGAGGCTGGGCGATGTCCCGGTCGTCTCTGGCGGGGAGATTACGTTCGACGACGACAAGATGAAGAAGACCATCAGGTCGCGACACGTCAAGACCTACATCAAGAGGTACCTTAACAAGAAGGGAGAACGTGAGAATTACCAGGTTCTAGTGGAGGGACGCGAGCTCAGGATGATCGAGCTCGAGAAGGAGGAGGAAGAAGAAGAGGAGAAGGAAGACAAGAAGAGAGGTCAGAAGGCCCAGAAGGAGGAGAAGGAAAAGGAGAGCCCGACGCTTCCGGCTCCAGAGGAGAAGGAGGAGGGAGCCGCCCCCGCCCCCGAGCCCGAAGCTAAGGAGACGGACGACGAGGACGGCTCTTCCGAGCCGACCTCATCCTAATACGGCGCTTGGAAGATAGGTAGGCCCGCAGGTTCGTTCTAGCTGTCCTGAGCGAATCGAGCGCCTCAAGGTACTTGTCGTTCGAGAGAGCGTCGTCGACCACCCCTAGAGCCTCCCCGGCCGGGCGCAAGAAATCCGCAGGGACCTCGGAGCGCGGCAGCTCGAGGAAAGAGCCGGGTCTTTCCACTTCAAGGCGGAACTTGAGGATGCCAACCAGCCGCTCGCACCTCGCGTAGAGCGACCAGATGGAGCTCTCGGTCTCGGAGTTCTCGGGCGCGCCAATCAGGTTGGCGAGAGAGCGCCGCATCTCCCTCACCTCGGCCAGTATCTCGGCGTATGTCTCAGGCAAGTTCCGACCGGCCACACGAACAGTTGTGTTTTTTTCTTTTTCCCGGGAAGAAGATTATTAAATCCCAGTAATCGACGGCGGCCAGAGTTGCCGGCGAAGAAAGAGCAGCGAAGGATCATCGGAGGGTGCTTCGTTAAACTCGGGTCGCTGGCCGACCTTGGAAGGCTCGCGTGCGCGCTCGAGCGGGCTCAGCTCCCGATTTTCATGTCGACCCACGGCAACAGAATCAGGCTGTCTGTGCAGAACGACCTCTTCATGGGCGTACCGATATTCTACTATTACGAGGGAGATGCCGGAGGGGAATTCCTCGCCTACAAGAACGCCGGCGAGACCGAAGAGGTACTCCTCGTCGGCTCGGCCACAAACCCCTCGTACATCTACTCGCCGATTATCCACGTTCTCAAGCTCCCGAGCATACTGGAGCACAAGAAGGAGTTCAACCAGAAGTTCCTTGCCGCTCAGGTTGCCGACCTGCCTTCGCTCGTCAAGCTAGCGACCTACAAGATGCTCTACGAAGAACCACCGCTGCCCGTGTACAGCTTCAAGAACGGGACGAGCTGGATAGTCGGCGCGTTCGCGCGCCTGGACGACTTCGAGGAGGCCTCGCTCTTCTTCTACGCCCGGATAAAGGACGAGCCGTCGACGGGCTTCATCAAGTACTCGCCCTCGAACCTCGCCGAGACTGGGTTCAGCAAGAGGGCCGACGAGCACGGGCTCCACTACGTCAAGGTCATCAAGCTGGCGGAGAAGCACCCGCTGGTGGAGTTCTGATTGGGATTCCGCGATGACCTCGTAAGTTCCTCCAAGAAGCATTCCAGCCGTGTCATCCTCGCCCTCGACTTTACCGGTCCGACCGAGACGAGGGCGGAGCGGGCCGCCAGACTCCTTGCAGAGGTGGGAGACTCGGTGGCCGGCGTGAAGGTGAACTGGCACCTACTGCTGCCTGTCGGCCTGAAGGGGTTGACGGAAGTGCTGCGCGTCTGCGATTCGAAAGGTCTTCCTGCCATCGCTGACATGAAGCTCAACGACGTCGGGTCGACCAATCAGGAGGCTATCGACCTGCTCTTCTCGAGCGGGTTCAGCGCCGTGATAGCGAATCCGTTCGTAGGCGCAGAGGAGGGGCTCTCCGAGGTCATGGCCGAGGCAAGGGCGCGCGGGAAGGGTGTGGTCCTCCTCGTCTACATGAGCCATGCCGGAGCTAAGGAGGGCTACGGTCTGATGTTCGGGGGTGAACCGCTCTACATGGAGTTCGCGAGGAGGGCGAGGGAGTGGAAGGCAGACGGCGTCATAGTCTCGGCCAAGTCTCTCCCGATCATACGGCAGGTGAGAGGCGTGTTAGCGAGGGACCAGCTGATCCTCAGCCCGGGTGTGGGTCGCCAGGGCGGCAAGGCCGACCGCGCCATTATAGAAGCCGGGACCGATTTCGCCATTGTGGGTCGCTCGATAGTGGAGGCGGCCGACCCGGTCGGGGCGACCAGGGAGTTCAACTCGGCGATGCCTGCTCCCTGAGCGCATCCTCGGCGGCGCGGAGAAGTTTCTTTGAGTTGGAGTAGGTCACTAGCTTCATCGCCTCCGCGAAACTCAGCCAGGCATAGTCTTGGTGCTCGAAGGAGATGGTGACATTCCCCTGCGCCGACTCGGCGAGGAAGAAGACGACTTGCTTGTGTATCCTTCGTCCGTCCCGCATGTAGTAGTACTCGATGACGTGCTTGTAGCCCTCGATGGGGGTTATCTCCGTGAGACCCGTCTCCTCCCTGACCTCCCGGCGCATGGTCTGGAGCGGTTCCTCGCCCTTCTCGATGTTACCCTTGGGAAAGTCCCAGTGGCCGGCGGGATACTTCAGCAAGAGGTAGACCCTCCCCGGGCCACTCTTCCTGTACACTACGGCTCCGGCCGAACGCTCTTCCGGCCCACGCTCGCTAGGGCTTGGCAACTGGACCCGCTCTGCGCCTCACGAAGATTACCGCCACGAGCCCTGCCACGACCGCGACGCCGATGGGGAGCGTATACGTGGTCGTCTCATCAATCCTCACAATTATCGAGTTGGCTATCGGGGTACCGGCTAGCGCTGCGCCGAGGTACTGGAAGGTCAGGTGTGCGTTGGCGTTGGAGGTATCGATGGTCAGCCCACTGCTGGCCTTCAGCGTCAACGAGAAGTTCTGGTCCGCGTTGGCGGCGAGGCTTGCGATGTCCAGAGTCAGAACATGGTTAGAAAGTGTGCCTCCCGAAACGACCGAGACGCCGGGGGGCAGCTTCAGCGTGTAGACTACGTCCGACACGCCGACCGCTGCGGAGTTCGATATCGTCACGGTGAGTGTGAAGTCATGGTTCTGCTCCGGGCTCGTCGGGCTGGTTGTGACCGTCGCCGTCGGGGCCGCGTAGACGATCATGCTGCCGCTTCCTTCCGAGATCCCCTGCGCTGCGCCTGCGAACGAAAAGTCGGCGGAGGCGGTGGTGCCCGAGACGTTACCGTATTCGGCGGCACTGAGCGTCACGCCGTAGGTGAAGTTCTCGCTCGCGCCTGCAGATATCTGCGCATATGTCCTGTAGGTGGTCTCTGAGGAGTTGGAGGCCAGGTCGAAATTGTCGAACCCGGAGTTGAGGGTCAGATTGTAAACGGGTGATGTCCCGACATTCTTGATGCCTAGCGTCACCACCGAACCGCTTCCGGGGAAACCGGTGTTCGGGCTGAACGACTTTGTTATCACGAGGCCCGCGGGTATCACGTAGCCGCCGCCGTACGTGTAGAGCTCCATGCCCTCATAACTCGCGACGATGCTCGTCGGCGGTACGATGTAGTTGTTGGTGTTGAAGGTCAGGGTGAGGTTGTTTTCGCCCGAACTTGGCAGGGAGGTGATGGAAACGCTGTAGGTGTTGCCTGAGCAGGTTCCCACAAGGGAGGCGTCCGTGCAGGTGACGCCTGACGGGAACGTATTCGTCGCGTTGATACTGCTCGGCTTGCCACTCCCCCCGTTCGAGAACGTGTAAGTTACGTTCATGGTCTTCGCAGCGATCGCGCTCTCCGTCACCGTATCGTTGGTCGTAAGCTCGATGAAGGGTATCACCATCGACGTATGCGAGTAGATGAGCTGCACGTTGTTCGTTGTCACGTTGAACGACTGCTGCGCGGTGTTCGTGTAGGTGACCAAGAACGAGCTGCTAAGATTGGTCTCGGCAAGGTTGAGGTACGTGATGGGAACGTCAATCGTCGTGGTCCCTCCGTTCTGGACGATGGTGCCCACCGACTTGCCGGCTACCGTGACGTCCTGGGCCGCAGAGGTGCCTAGGTTGGTCAGCGTAATCGTATAGTTGCCCGAAGTTCCGAGCGCGGACCCGGACGAGACATCCGTCTTGGCGACGGCCGAGAGCGAGGGGTCGACTTGGTTGACCTCAAGAACCTGCTGCCCGAGTCTCGCGTACCCGGTGTAAGTGCCGTTCGAGAGCTTGTAGGTGTAGCTAAGGCTCGTGGCAGGGATAGTTATCTGGGCGGCGGACGAGGACGTGACGTTGAGGGTGTAACTCAGCGTCTGGTTCTGACCTGCCGCGATGCTCGGAATCAGGATGCTGGAGGACGACCCCGACGAGAGCTGGAAGACGCTGGGATATTGCTGCCACCAGTTGTCGTCCAAGGTCACGTTATAGATGGTCCCGGACTCGGCCGTGTTGAAGACCAGGATGTCGACGCCAAGGAGGTCGCCGTCCGTGACCTCACCGTGGTCGAGCTCTCTGTAGGCGAGCGCGACCGGATGCTGGGTCTCAATCGTAACGTTGGCCTTCACCTGTGCGCTGGGAGCGACACTCAGGTAGTAGGAGCTGCTGAAGTTACCTACGTGATTAGTGACCGTCGCGGCGTCGCTAGAAGAGATGAGGCCGTCGAGTGAATGGATGACGACCTCGCTGGAAGTCGAGGAACTCGCCGTGCTGATGGTCGCATTAGTGCTGCCAATCAGTTCCGACAGGTTCAGCGCCCCGGTCGAGCTGATGACGTCGGTCGCAGCACCGCCGATAGATATCGCGTTGCTGAACCCGGTGCCGTTGTAGCTCCCGGTCAGTTCCACGAAGGGGGTGGGCACGCTCTCGAGTGTGCTCTCAGAGACGAAGGATGCGAACCCGCCTAGTGAGGTGGGGACGAGCGGATAAAGCACGAGGAGCGCAGTGTTCACAAAGTCGACTGGAGCGTAGTAAGTGACGGAGTCTCCCGACGAGCTGACCTGCGTGAAATTGGTGACAAAGAGCGAGTCGAAATCGGAGACGACCGCGGCATCGGCAGTCGAGGCCGACGCGTTGACCGTGAGGAAGAGGCCTTCCGACGGCGTAGACGGAAGGTGGAGCAGGTTGTACCCATTGGCCCCGAAGACCTGAAGGTCGGAGGTCAGACCACTGCTGCTCATCGCTATCAGACTGAAAGAGGTCAGGCCGGTAGTGGATTCCACAGTCGTGATTGACGACGGAGTGGTGGCGAGCCCGCCCATCGTGATACACCAGAACGCGTCTTCGCCGGCGGTATAGACAGTTAGTTTCTCGGTGTACCCGCTCTGCGCGTGCACCGGGACTGAAGCCAGCACCGGGACCAGCGCCAGAGAAAGGACGAGGACCAAAACAAGGGTCGCTCTGGCTTTCATGAAGGGTCTCGCCGGCATTGGTACGATATTAAACCGTTCCCAATAGGGAGAGGCTATCTTTTCTTGCTGGATTCTTCCGGCGGGTCATCGACTCCCCGCTCGTCGAGGACGAAGACCGCGTCACGTTCGGGATGGTATGGGCTGTCCATCATGCGGGCTATCCTGTTCTTCCCCGCCTTCCTGAGGTAGATTCTGTAAGTGCTCGTGTGAGCGACGACGTGACCGCCGGTCGCCCTCGTGGGGTCTCCGAAGAAGCTGTCTGGGGCAGACTGGACCTGGTTCGTCATAACGACCGCGATATTGTAGACCTCGGCGGTCCTGAGGAGCGCGTGCATGAACCGGTTGAGACGCTGCTGGCGCTCGGCCAGCGTGCCCCTCCCGAGGAACTCGGCCCTGTAGTGGGCTACCGCGCTGTCGACGATGACGAGCTTGACCTTGTTCTTCTCGACTATCCTGCCGAGGTCCTTCACGATGAGCTCCTGGTGGGCGCTGTTGTGTGCCCTCGCCACGAGGATACGGGAGAGGATCGCGTCCGGGTCGAACCCGCGAGCGGTGGCGATCTCGGAGACCCTCTCGGGCCTGAACGTGCCCTCGGTGTCGATGTAGACCACCCCGCCGTCGAGGCCGCCGGCGTCGGTCGGCTGCTGGACCATGCAGCTGAGGGTGTGACAGATTTGGCTGTTGTGCATGATGGTCGGCATGTTCCCTCCGATGAAAGCGTGACCCTCTGGTA
>JASHZW010000116.1 GCA_030042335.1 Nitrososphaerales archaeon | reverse complement strand
CTACGTCGTTGACCTTGAGGATGCTCTGGACTCTCGTTTCTTCGACCTTCGAATCGTGTGCTAGAAACATCCCCGCGTAGAGTTCGGCGTAGACCACGTCGGAGATGACGAGTTGCTTTCTGCTCTCCATGGACCTGCGCAGGAAAGAGTCCGTCTGGTCTCTTTCATCACTGTCTCCCAGTCTCTCCCTAGCTTTTCGATCACGACCTTTCCCTCATGGCTGCTAACGTCCACCACGTCACCTACGTTAATCCCGACCTCTTCCCTGACTTCTTCGGGGATGGTGATTTGATACCTTCTCGCCACTTTCGCTTTCAATGAGGGGTCGGCTTGTCCTATTTGCTTGATAGGATTATAGCCATTTCTCCACCGATTACCTCGGGCATTCCTAGGGAACGCTGCCAGACGGGAATAGCCCAGTTTGGTTCCGACGAATGGATTCGATCTGAGGTGGCCAAGGCTGTCGACCCTTCGAGGGGAGGTCAATCAACGATGGTGACCTTCAACCCTTCATCCTTCGCTATGCCTGCTAGCCGCCGATCCGCTGTCACGAATTCTGCGTCGGTCACTGTCCGACAAGAAATCACTTGGAGAGCATCTGCGACGTAGATGTGATGCTTGAACGTAAGGGTTACCGCTTGTGCTATCACAGACCCGGAGACGGGGACCATCTCGGCCGCCCTCGACTTCCCAAGTCTCTTCATTTCTTCCAGGAAGGTCATCATTACCCGCTTCGCCTCGAGCAGTCCTTCGCGCTCATACTTATCGAACACCACAGCGAGTTCGCCTACGTTCCACGTCGAGAAGAAGACCGACTCTTCTCCCTTTTCTGCCGCCTCGAAAATCCGGTCCATTTTGTCAGAGCCCTCTTCCTCGACGTATCGCTTCGCCAGTGCACTGCTATCGAGGTACTGCACTTGCTCTTTCTCCCCTGGCTTCCCTAACCACCCTCGCAGCGTCCTTCCCCTTAGGCCGGTTTCTCGGAACTTGGTCGTATCCGACGTAACCGAGTTTCTCTCCCAAGTTCGAGGCCACTCTCTCGACGATGTTTGAGACTGCCATCTCAGAGAGAGCCTTCTCTAGGGTCCCGCTGACAGTCAGATTCTTCTCGGCCAGGTATGCCTTTGACTCTCTAAGGAGTTCATCGTCCACGGACAGAGTCACCTTGATCTTGCCCATGGTCGCTCTATACGTATGCACGTGTATATGTGTTCACCTTGTGTCGACCTGTCGCGGGACAGCGCCGAATGACTGGCTTTCGCAATGTGGAAAATTCCGTGGTCTCTCTACCCATGAGACGAACCTCTCGGACGAGATTGCTGCCTGTCTTCTCGAAGAACACGAAGCTTCGATGATTCGCTGCAATACTATCTTACGTCCTGACGCGGAACAGGAAAGATTAGCGGGACAAGAGCAGGCTAGCAGCGGGAAGCCACCGACGCGATTACCCTAGTCACTCGGATGGAAGATTTGGTTGGGGTCGATGTGCTTCGACCAGTATACGTCCGTTGGATGGATTTGAATCAAAGCCATCATCGCCGCCTGAAGGTATCACTGGTCGAAGTTCCTCGGGTCCAGCCGCTTGATCCATTCAATCCTCTCAAATTCCTTGTCGGCAGTCACTATCTGATCCAGACCATTTCTCTTCATGACCGCGGCGTGAACGCAGTTATAGGGACTGATTCCGACTTTGTCGTAGATTTCCGCTGCCTCGCGAACATCGACTACCTCTATCACAAAGATCTCAATTCCTAGTGAGTTGATGGCATGCAACTCTTGAGCGACGTCCTTACCTCTCCCATACTTCCTAAGGGCGTTGGCGACCTCGATCGGCACCAACGTAGATGCCGAGGCTTGGGATTCCCCGGCGGCAAGTTTGCGGAGTATCTCAGCGCAAGACATGCCGAATACTTTGTCCATGATCTTGGCGTAGAAGAAGACATTGCTATCGACGTAGAGCCTGCCCAAGATTCATCTCGTCTCCATGGCCTCCTCGAGCTTCTCTATCGGCACGTGTTGGCGAGCCGTCCCACTTCCTATCAGGATTTCCAGCGGGTTGGCAACGTTAGGGTATCGCTTGATCATTATTTCGTCCTGCGAGACTACCTCCATCGAGACGGTCTCTCCCGGTTTGATGTTCACCTTTTCCCTGACATCTCTAGGTATGGTTACCTGGAACTTTGCGGTGACCTTTGACCTGGACATCGACACCAATATCCCGTTCCGATATTTAAGCGCATACGGTATACCGTAAGAATAATGGGGTTGGTTAGAGGAACGGTCACCTCGTCACCGTTAACTCTGTGCTGAAAAGAAGGATTCGTGAGCAATGGTTGGTGGGGCCGGTGAGATTTGGACTCACGGTCGCCTGCATTTTGACCCGACGCCGGGCCCCCAAGCAGGAATCTTGACCAAACTAGACTACGGCCCCTTCGACGCCCTCGTGCGAACGTCCGTATACATGCTTATCGGATAGCGGAGCGCCGCACCCGGGACGGGCCCCGGATCTCCGAACTGAAATCCGAACGCGAAACCGACAAATACCGAAACCGACCACAAACCCGTCGATTCGTCTTGAGCGAAGACCAGGCCTCCGACCCGACGGCGTCCAGGCTGCTCCTGGACATCAAGGCGCTGACCGCCCTATACCCCGCAGACCCGGAGCTAAGGCAGGTCCTGGAGAG
>JASHZW010000115.1 GCA_030042335.1 Nitrososphaerales archaeon | reverse complement strand
GGGCTCATCGCAGGAGGGGAGTTCCAGGACCCGCTGCGGGAGGGGTGCTCGTTGCTCATGGGTTCCACCCACAAGACCTTCCCTGGGCCGCAGGGAGGCATCATCCTGGGGAACAACGAGGAGGTCTTCAGCAGGGTCTCGACCAACCTCATCCCCATGGTCGTCGACAACGCGCACTGGAACAGGATAGCGTCCCTCGCTCTCACGCTCATCGAGCTGCTGCAGTTCGGGAAGACGTACGCGCAGGCCGTGATAAAGAACTCCCAGACGCTCGGCAGGGCCCTCGCGGAGAACAACGTTGCAGTGCGGGGTGCTGCCAAGGGATACTCCCAGTCCCACCAGGTACTCCTGGGGTACGACAAGACGAAGAGCGAGTTCATCGCAAAGAGGCTCGAGGAGTCCAACATCATCGTGGACAACCTCTGCAGGGTCGGGACGTGCGAGGCGACCCGGATGGGTATGGGACCGAACGAGATGCAGGAGATAGGGGAGCTGATGGGCCTGGTCATACACGGGAAGAAGCCCGCGGACGTCATCAAGAAGAGGGTCAAGACCCTCACCAAGGACTTCCGGACGCCGAGGTACGTCCTCAGGAGCGCGGCCGAGGCTTCCCCGAAGCTTTAGGTAGACGTCACTACCCGCCCCTTCCGAGCTATCTTGGAATACATCCGCCTTGGAAAGAGTGGCCTGAAGGTGTCCCGGCTCTGCATCGGGTGCATGAGCTTCGGAGGCGCGAAGTCGGGGTCCTTCGAATGGACGCTGGGCTACGAGAAGGCCGCGCCCATAATCAAGCGCGCGATAGACTTGGGGATAAACTTCTTCGACACGGCCGATATGTACTCCGAGGGCAGGTCCGAGGAGGTCCTCGGAAGGGCGGTGAAGGGCAGGAGGGACGACCTGGTCATAGCCACGAAGGTCTACAACCCCATGGGACCCGGACCGAACGACCGCGGGCTCTCTAGGAAGCACATCAGGGTCGGGATAAAGCGCTCGCTGGAACGCCTCGGGATGGATCACGTCGACCTCTATCAGATACACCGGTGGGACTATGAGACTCCGATTGAGGAGACGCTCGCGACTCTCGACGGGCTCGTCAGGGACGGCAGGACGGCCTACATCGGGGCGTCTAGTATGTGGGCGTGGCAGTTCGCCGACGCTCTAGCCGCTAGCGAGAGGCTCGGACTCGAGAAGTTCGTCAGCATGCAGAACCACTACAACCTCGTCTACAGGGAGGAAGAGCGCGAGATGATTCCATTGTGCATCAGCAAGGGTGTGGGTCTCCTCCCGTGGAGCCCGCTCGCGAGGGGCTTCCTCTCCGGCAAGTACCACAGGAACGGGCGGCCGAGCGGACGGCGCTACAAGAGTGACCATCTGCTCAAGGAGAGGTTCTTCAAGCCGGCCGACTTCGACGTGCTGGACAGGGTCCTCGAGATGGCCAGTGCGAAGAAGGTGACCCCCGCACAGCTCTCTCTGGCATGGGTCCTGCACAAGCCAAGCGTGACCTCGCCGATCATAGGGCTGTCGAGCGTCGAGCAGCTGGAGGAGCTGGTCGCGGCTCAGGACATCAAGCTCACGGCGGGCGAGGTCAAGCAGCTCGAAGAGCCCTACAAGCCCAGGGCGATCGAAGGCCACGTCTAAGCAGGGTGCCTGATCCCGAGCGTAGCATCCGTGACGCGCATCGAGCCGTCCGCTGAGTATCCCCCCGAGATCGCCCTTATGGCGTCGATGTTCTCCGGTGTCACTATCGCCTCCTGGTGGACTCCCATGAACATGTAGACTTCGTCGCCTACTATCGTAACGGACTCGCGCCAGACCACAGCCTCGAAAACGTCGTTCCTCGGTCTGCCGGCCTCCCTCGCCCAGTCTATCACCTGGGCTGTGGACTTGAAGCCCGCCTTGCCCTCGACGAGCATCACCCTGGAGGTCCGCTCGAGCTGCTCGATGACCTGCTCGCGGGTGGGCTTGCCCATGAGGGTGGCGATGACGCTGTGGAGGTGCATGTGGGTCTCGGGTACTTTGATTGCCATGGTCGTGATATCGAGTTCGGGCATGACAGATTGCACGTCGGGGCCATGGTGGGAAGGCAGAGACACAGGGTCGAGGACGATGGCGTCGATCGGACCCTTGCTGATCTCGTCGGGGTCGGCGGCTCTGCGGGCCAGCACCGCCCTCGCCTTCTTGACCCCGAAGCCGGTCTGGAGCGAGTTCAGCAGCCTGCACAGGGCGGTCGTGTTGCAGCTGACCACGCGGATGGCCTCCTTCCCCTTGGCCGCGTCGAAGTTCACTTGCGCGACGAAAGACGTGCCCGCGAGCTCGTGCTCCTCACCTCCCTGGAAGATGGCCTTCCTGCCGTGCTTGGCGAAGATGGGCTTGTACTCGGCGCCGAGCTCGGGTGTAGCATCGACGATGACATCCACCTCCGAAAGGAGCTTCGAGAGATCGCCCGCGCGGGCGATCTTGGCCTTCTCGAACGCCGCGGCCGCTTCCTCGTTTGGGGTGTAGATGGGGATGGCCTTCTGTGCCGCCATCGCCGCCCTGTAGTCGGGCTTCATCTTGGTCACGCCTACCAGCACCATGTCCTCCTGG
>JASHZW010000114.1 GCA_030042335.1 Nitrososphaerales archaeon | reverse complement strand
TCTATGTCAGGACCACGAGGATGGCCATGGAGGAGTTCAACGCCGACAAGATACTCCGGTCGCTGGTGAAGGAAGCGGGGATGCCGGTCGAGCTCGCCCAGAAGATCACGAGCGAGACCGAGTCGAGACTATACAAATTCCAGACGCAATACCTGACCGCGCCGCTCATCCGTGAGATGGTCAACTCGCTGCTGGTTGAGCACAACCTCGAGGAGTACAGGCATAAGCTCACGAGGCTCGGCCTCCCCGTCTATGATGTCACCCAGCTTCTGGGCAAGGCGGGAGACGACGGCGGAGACATCGAGTCGCTGCTCCACCAGACGGGCAAATCTGTCTTCTCCGAGTATCTCCTGCTGGAGCAGATTCCCAGGGACGTTGCAGATGCTCACCTCGCCGGCGACATACACGTGGAGAACGCCGGGAGATGGGGGCTCACCCCTGACACGATTTTCGTCGACTTGCTCTCGGTGAGAGCCTCGGGCTTCAACCCTAAGGGACGCCTCCCATACGCGCCAATAATCCCTAGTCCCGACAGCCTGGAGAACGCTATCACGATCATCAGCAGCATCACCTCGCTCATAACGAGGGAAGCCTCGGTAGAGATAGTCTACAGGAACTTCCTCCAGTATCTCGCACCCTTCACGCGCTCGAAGACCAAGCACGAGCTCGTGGACGCGATACAGAGGTTCTTCGACCAGGCCTCGTCCCAGCTCCCCGCCTCGATGCATCCGGTGATTACCCTACAGCTCGATCCATATCTGAAGGACGATGCCGGAAGGGAGCTCGTCGACAAGGTGCTGGACGCGACGCTCGACGCCTACAAGGACTTGGTAGGACAGGTACCCCGTCCCGAAATCAGGCTGCTCCTCGCCAAGCTGAGGGAGGACGACAGCAGGTTCCTCAAGGATGCGACCTCGGTGATAGTGGCAGGTGGAAGAATCGCATTCTTCACCTCAGGCCAGAAGAGAAGCTTCCTCGGCATAAATCCCGACATCCTTCCCACGGAACTACAGGGAGACCACATCAGTGTCCTGCACAACCTGAGCCTCAATCTGCCGCGTCTCTCCTATGATTCCAACCAGGACGAGACCTACTTCCGCGCAAAGCTGGCGATGCTGATAGGGGTCGCTTCTGACGCCCTGACAACAAGGAGGAGAGTGCTTGAACGAGTGATGAAGAAGGGGCTCCTGCCCACGCTCACCTTCGGGTCTGAGACTGTCAGCTCGGACGCGATGCCGCTGATAATGAACCTCGTCGGCCTCGACGAGACCCTCGCGAACCTCACCAAGGAACCTTCCTATGCGGTTAAGACCTCCCTCGCCGAGAAGGTACTCGAGACCGCTGCTCGTGTCGCGACAGAGAAATCCGGAAAGAACGAGAAGCTCGGCATAGCCGTCATCGAGGAGGAGGGCGCAACTAGGTTTGCCTTGCTGGACTCCGAGAAGTACGGAAGGGCAGGACTCCAGGCAACGGGCCGCCAGGGGTACTCACTCTCTCCACATCTATCCCCTGAGGACTTGCAGGCACGCGATAAGATCGAGTACGTGAGGAAGCTCGCAGAGGGACTGAATGGCGGCCTCTCTGTCGTGCTGGATGCTACCTCGGCGGACCTCCGCGGAACCTACAACGCCATCGTCGCGGCGTCGGCAGACTTGCCGTTCTTCAGGGTCCACCGGGTTGTCTCGTTCTGCAGGAACTGCGGCACGAAACTTGGGTCGGAGACGGGTAGATGCAAGAAATGCAGGTCGACGGCCACGACCCCCTATTCGACCGCCGACTGAATTATGACAACTTGGGTTGACTTCCGGTCAATATCTGTTCACCTACGCGCGTCTCATTGACTGTTTGTCGAATGAGCAGAGACGCGCCTTGGTCAATTTCGATTCGTCGTAGCAGAGATATATACTGCTATCAGGTCAAAGTGCGCAACTCGCAAGAAATAGTGTATTAACGAATTGACTGCCATTGAGAAATCGGACGACACGGTGGAGGTCCAGAAGGCGGAGGTACCTCTACCTCAGGAAACCTTCGAAGCATTCGGCGGGGATGAACTCAGGGCGCGCGTCTTTTATGAGAAATACGCGCTCAGGGACATCAGCGGTAAGCAGGTCGAGAAGACTCCCGACAAGATGTGGCTGAGGGTCGCAAAGGAGCTCGCCTCCGTAGAGGCAACAAGCAAGAAGCAGGAGTGGACTGACAGGTTCTATTGGCTGCTGGAGGACTTCAAGTTCGTCCCTGGCGGTAGGATTCTGTTCGGTGCAGGACAACCGAGGAAGTCTACTTTGCTGAACTGTTACTTCTTCAAGATTAAGGAGGATTCGATAGAGGCTATCTTTGACTGGTGCAAGGAAGCCGCAAGGACATACAGCTATGGCGGCGGTGTGGGAACTGATATCTCTGTTCTTCGCCCACGCGGTACACCGGTGAACAACGCAGCCATCTACAGCACTGGGTCAGTTTCCTTCATGGAACTTCTCTCTACGACCACAGGGACGATTGGACAGGCAGGAAGAAGGGGCGCGCTGATGATCACCATCAGGGTCGACCATCCCGATGTACTCGACTTCATCAGCGTCAAGAAGGACCTGAAGAAGGTCAACTATGCCAACATCTCGATAAAGATAACCGACGAGTTCATGCGCGCCGTCGAGAACGACTCTGACTTTGAGCTCAGTTTCAAGAACGAGCGGATAGACTACCAGAAGACCGTAAGGGCGAGGGACGTTTGGACGCAGCTCGTCAAGGCCGCTTGGCAGAGTGACGAACCCGGCCTCCTTTTCTGGGACACGATCAAGAAAGATTCGACGACGGAATACAACAACATGGAGGTACAGGGTGTTAACCCCTGCAGCGAGCAGACCCTCGAGAACTACGGCTGCTGCTGCCTCGGCTCGGTGAACCTGAGCTACTTCGTGAAGGAGCCGTTCACTGAGCGCGCCAGCATCGACTGGGACGCGCTGGTCAAGGCCTCGCAATACGCGACAAGGTTCCTCGACAACGTCCTCGACTACAACGCTGATAGGCACCCCCTGCCACAGCAGAGGCAGGCGTCTCTCTGGAGCCGGAGGATAGGCGTGGGGATAACTGGCCTCGGAGACATGCTCATCAAGCTTGGGCTCAAGTACGACGAGGAGGCGACGGTCGAGTTCGTCGACAAGCTCTTCG
>JASHZW010000113.1 GCA_030042335.1 Nitrososphaerales archaeon | reverse complement strand
GGACGATGGATGGGCGCCGGATGGCCCAACAGGAGCAGACGGTGGCTCGTCAGGAGTCCCCTTCCCGCGCGCGCGCGCCAATGATGGAGAACCCGCTCCTCGCGGCGGAGCTCCCTCGCGGGAAGTCCGAAACCTGACCGAGCCGGCGGTCCGGTCGGCACGGACGATGCACGTCCGGATGAAGGTTAAGTCTTTCGCGGACGGGGACCTTCAGACATGCGGCTTCGGGGATACCGGTACCGGCCGGGGATGCATCATCGGGCCCCTTGCTCCCTCAGGGGGCGGTCAAAAGACATGGCTTTCTCCCACACAGGGTGGGTCTAGGGTCATAGGATCGTTGTTCCCGCGGTGGAGTCTTGCCCAGCCTACCTCGGGAGAGGCTGTACGGCTATTGCGCCCACACCGAACTGCCCGGGACGCTCGCGGATTACCCATCCGGGGGTGGACGGCGTCGGCGACGCAGACTTAGGAGTGCAACCAGCAAGGCCAGAATGACAACCGACCCCGCCGTCCCCACGGCCCATAAGGGGAGTGATGCGACCGCAGCAGTAGCGCCGGGGCCGGTAGTGACGTTCACGATGTGGTCATTGCTCGGAGACTCACCTCCTTTGGAGTCCTGAACCGTTACGTTTACAGAGAACTGGCCTTCGAGGGAATACACGTGGACAGCCGGGTTTGAGTTGGTATCGAGGAAGGCTCCGTCTCCGAACTCCCACACGTATGTGTATGGTGGCGTACCGCCCGCAGCGTTCGCCGTGAACGTAGCCGGCGAACCGACAGTTGCATTGGCGGGGCCGACTACGTAGACCACGAGCTCGGATCCGAGTGTGACGACAACTGGGGACTGGGCATGAGCCTCAAGACCCGCTGAGTCCCGGACCCAGAGTTGTACGAGATATTGCCCCGTAAGGTTGTAGGTCTGGGTTGGGGCCGGCGAGTACGAGACGTTCCCGTCTCCAAACTTCCAGGTGAAGTTGTAAGGTGGTGTACCACCTGTTACCGTCGTGCTAAACGAGTCCGTGAGCGGAGCGGGCCCCTCAGCAATCCGGGGGCTGAAGTAAGCCGTCGGCCCTGCGCGCGTCGACTCGGAAGACCGTAACTCATACCCGATCGGTAGTGCTAGGCAGGCGGCTACGATGGGAACAACCACCTGGCCGACGACAAACTTCCAATCGCGCTTACGCGGGGGCACCATTGGTAGAACCCCTGAGAATAGTTAACACCGACACACCGATGCCCTGCCTCTTCGACACGGCGCAGCCCGAGTGTGGAGCCCCGAGGTCAGGCCGTCAAGTTGCCTTCAGGGTTCGAAGGTGGCTCTGTCGCTGACAGCCGGGAACCGTTCAACCACGTTGTATTAGGGCCGGCCGCGCCGAGGTTCTTCAGCACGCCTATCCTCCCACGGACTCCGGGAGCGAGCCCTGTAGGGTCAGCGTATCATAGCAGAATCCTGATAACTCCCTCAGACAGTAGGCAGCCTTGCGCTAAGGGGCCGCACGGACAGGCGGCCGCGATGGTGTAGAAAGGGAGGCCAGAATGCCTGTAAGTGGTAGTGGAGGAACGGACGCCAAGTCGGGGAGTGGCGCCGGCTCCAGTCCGGCGGCGGCTACGGACAGTTCTGACGGTAGTTTGACTGCGTCAAGCGCGAGTGGGGCTCATGTCACGATCGGCTTGTCGGCCATTCTTGCCGCAATTTGGGGCGGTATTTGGGGATTCAACTGGGCAGCAAGTCATCTAGCCAACGGCCCACTCTTCGTAACGGTAATTATTGGTCTCGGCACGGGGACCGCTCTGACGGTCTATGCGGTGGAGCAGTCGTTCAGAACCGTAGACGCGGCGATTGTTGGCTACGCCACTAAGGTTGCAGCTCGGTCCAAGAAGGGCCAGACCGCGACTGACGTGCCGATACCTAAGGTGATTCAGGACCAGCTATAGCCCGCCTACGAGGGACGCCGGGCGTCCGGCGCCGGTTCGAGTTTGGCGTTGGAGGACCCTGCCGTGGCCCGCGCAATCCCTCAATCCAAGAGCTCTATGCGCCATTCTGTAGTCGCTCGGTCAAAGCCTACGCGAGAACGATCCTAAAATGACCCTCGATGGCGTCGGCCTTTCTTTGCAGAGTCTTTCGTGTATCGGCGGCTGAGCCCTCGCTCCCCGCTGCCCCTCGAGTCGTCAAGCTGGAAAGGAAGTCGCTGACGAGCGTCTTGGTGTCCTCATCCCCTCCCAGCATCCAATAAGCGGACGCGCTCTGTCGAAGCTTCCTCATCCCGTTCGTCAACATCTCGACCATTGGGCTAAATGTCTCCAATAAGAACTTCGCCACATCATCCTGGGTAAGTTTATCAGACAGATACTTCGGGATTAGGCTGTCACCTGTTGACGTTCGACCAAAGAGGTACGCGGTCGCAACGATCTCATCGTAGACTGCGTTAACTTGGCTCAAGGATGGGTGTTCCGACCAGTTCCCGACGTCCTTCTGTGCGGCCGCGATTAGGGCTAGGCATGTAGATACCGAAACGAGCTCAGAGACCTCAGAAATAATCTGTGA
>JASHZW010000112.1 GCA_030042335.1 Nitrososphaerales archaeon | reverse complement strand
GACAGGCCCTTTTGTGGTCTGGGCTTCCTGGACCACCTTGACTATCTTGGACAATGTCGTATCTGGACCGACCTTGGTGGCTTTTGCCTTCAGGACACCCTGTATGTTGATTGTCCCTCCGATTACCTGACTTCCCGGAATCTTCTCGATAGGGATGCTCTCTCCTGTTACCATCTTTTCGTCGATTGAGGAGTATCCACCGACGACAATCCCATCCGTGGCGACCCGTTCTCCCGGCTTGATGAGAAAGACCTCACCCTCGGTGAGTTGTTCGATTGGAACCTCCTCCTCTCGTCCGTCATCTCTTACTAGCGTGGCCGTGCGAGGCTGCAGCTCTACGAGCTTCCTTATGGCATCGGTTGCTCGGGCTCGAACCGTGTGCTCGAGAAGCCTTCCAATCAGTATCAGCGCGATGATGATGGCGGAAGTGTCGAAGTAGAGACCGCCGAAGGGGAACTCCCTCGGGAAGACGACGTAGAGAGTACTATAGACGAATGCGGCCGAGGTTCCTATAGCGACGAGCACGTCCATGTTCGAGGATTGCATCTTGATGGCGTTCCACGTACCCTTGTAGAACCTCCATCCGGCGATAAACTGAACCGGGGTCGCCAACACCAGGAGCAACCAGCCTAATGGAAAGGAAGGTGGAAGGGAAACATAAGACAGAATGAGGATGGGAATGCCTAACGTAAGGCTCAGCACTACGCCAATCTTGATGCTGCGCAGCTCTACCTCGGGTCTGGTGAACTCCAGGAGGCAGGATTCGCTGCAGAAGTAGTAAGTTGTTCCCCTCACGTTCGCGTGTAGAGTCTCCGGTGACGCTTCCACGAACATGCCGCAGACGGGATCAACTGGCACTTGCCTCTCAATCGAACAGGAATCAAACGTTTTCTTAAACCATCGTCTTTACGAATGTTAAGCCTTTTATTTGAGCCGTCGAGGGGATATTCGTGAAATCGGACGAAATCGATGCCAAGATACTCGAGGCGTTGATGAAAGACGGGAGGGCGTCCTATAGACAGATTGCCGAGAGGACGAACCTCAGCACCCCCACCGTATCGGCGCGGCTTGCACGAATGATCAAGGGTGGAATGATAAAGAAATTCGTTCCAGTGGTCTCGATCGATTCCCCAGACAGGGGTCTTGACGCATTGGTGGTCATGAAGGTAGACCCTCTTTCAGCTACAGATGTAGCGAACCACTTCGCGAAGCTTAGCGAAGTCCAATCGGTCTATACGACGACGGGTCAGCTCATTACCCTAAAGGTGAATTTGCAGACCGCTCAGGAGCTTCAGCCGTTCCTTACCAATCATGTTCCGGAGGAAGCCCAGGTCATATCGAGCGAAATAATCACGGGAACCATAAAGGAGGAAGAGTATGTTCCAGTCGTATCCAAAGCACTCACCATGGACCTGAAGTGCGACTATTGCGGGGGTCCGGTGGCAAGCAGCAGACCCTACACGATTTCATCGCATTTCTCCCACTACTACTTCTGCTGCAAGACCTGTCGGAAGGCATACATCGCTAAGAACGGTCGGAAGCTTTCAATGAAGACGTCGCTTCCGGCTTAACGTCCGTAAAGACGAGTCTTGAAATAGAGAAAGGCCAACCTCAGAGACCTGACATGATGAAAGACCCTGTTTGCGGAATGACGGTAGACGAAAAGTCGGAGATGACTTCCGAACACGACGGGAAGACGTTCTACTTCTGCTCTCAAGCATGCAAGACTGCATTCGACAAGAATCCCCATAGATACGGTCACCAATAGGCAACGAGGAGAAATTCCGGGCTAGGATGGCCGCCACAGAAACATCCCTACGGAATGTCACAAGGATTTTCTGCGGCAACTCGCTTCGTTTAACAATCTGGATGAGGACGCCCTTGGAAGATGGTGAACGTCTTCAACGAGGTGCTCGGCAAGGATGTCGTGGTACCAGATAGGCCTTCGAGAATCATCAGTCTCAGCCCCGCGCTCACGGAGACGCTCTTCCTGCTTGGATTGGAGGAACGCGTCATCGGCGTTAGCGCCTTCTGCGCCAAGCCGGAGGGGGCTAGGACGAAGAGGAAGGTCGGAAGTTACAGCACCACCAATCTCGACCTTCTGCGAGGGATGAAGCCCGACCTGATAGTCGCGATCACAGGTTATCAGAGAGACCTGTCCCTTAAGCTATCGAGCGAGTTTCCCGTCTACCCAATCACGCTGCCGGTGTCAGTCAGCGGCATAGCCGATATGGTCGTCAAACTCGGATTGGTCATCGGAGAGGCAGAGAAGGCCTGGGCGCTCTCGGGTGTGCTCCTGAGGACGATCGCCGAGACGAAAACGGCAAAGACCAAGCCGAGAGTATACGTCGAGATAGACCTTGGTGGCCCTGTCTCCTTCGGCGCTTACAGCTACATCGTCGATTCTATGCATCTCCTCGGGGGTTCTACGCTGTTCGATGGTGTCCGGTCAGAGTGGTTGACTCCTGACCTGAAGCAGGTAGCGACCGAGGATCCGGACGTGATTTTCTATGAGGCGAAGATGTATTCGAAGTTCGGCCAACTCGACTTGGAACGCCTCATAGACAGGAGGGGCTGGAGAAGTTTGAGCGCGGTAAGAGCAAATCATTACTTCCTAGCCCCGGGGCCACTCGACTTCCTGGCCCACCACGGGCCGAGCTTCATCACTGAGACCTTGCCATGGCTTTCTCAGAGGCTCGACTCCACCTCGGAAAGCTCAAGCCAGTGAAGGTTGGGATGGTCGTCAAGACCTACGATGTGATGACAGGAGCAATCGGGTAGGAGCCACATGTGGTGCAGAACCTTGATTCGGGCCGTACATCGCCGCCGCAGTCAGGACATCTGCATCCTGTCGTAGCCGTTGCCGAAGGGGGAGGAAAGAGACTCCGGTAGAATGAGTAGTACTGAAGATGCTCCTTGTCCCTGATTTTGACACCATCCTTTGACATGGCGTCGCTAACGCCCTCTTTGAACGCTTCATCAGGGACTCTCGCTTCGTAAAATCTCGGAAGATGAGTGGTACCCGAGCCATACTCGATCGGGGTCTTGACGCGCCAAGCCACCTCGCTTCCAATCATCTCCTCGAAGGCCTGGCGGAGGATCAGCTTGCCAAATTTCTTGCCTTCCTTTACTCCGACAAGGTCGCTGGGATTGAGCGTCTCTGTGAAGGCCGCCACAGCAGGGTCAAGGTAGGGGAGCGAGGCCGATATGTTGAGTTCGGCAGCCATTGGTCCTGATGAAAAGTGCATGACACTCCACAACGCCCTCAGTTTGTCCATCAGTTCCTCAGAGGAAAGGTTGAAGCTGAAGCTGTAGCCCGCGAACAACTCGTCGGCCGCGTCACCGGTCATTGCCTTCGAGAAGCCTTCCTCTCTGGCAGAGAGCAAACCATGATAGACGACCACGCTGTTTCTAACTTCCATGGGGTCGAAGGTCTTGAGGACGCGTATGACTTGCGGAAGTTCCTTCTCAAGCAGCTCTGGGGTAAGTTTCAGAAGATTCCACTCGAGTCCTAGCTTTCGGGCGACCGACCGCGCGAAGGGGATATCTGGAGCGTCCGCTTCCGTGAATGCTACAGTGTAGCAGTCTGGCTTCGCACCAGCGATGACCGAGAGATGGGCTATGATTGTGGTATCCAGGCCACCGGAGAACATAATCGAGTCGCCTATGTTCCTCTCAACGCTCTCCGCCAGGAGTGTCCTGCATCGAGCTATGGTGTCGGGTAGTACGGTCATTCGTTGCTGTCCTTCAAGGCGGGCCAGTTCTGATTTTGCAGACAGGCGGGACAGATGCAGTCAGTCGTCAGGGCCTTGAGCGCTCGAAGCCTCTCCTTCGAGACGGGGATGCTTTGGCACCAGCAGCCGAACCAGCGCTTGCAGGTGAAAGTGCTACCGCATAGGGCGCAGTTCAGCTCACGCTTGAGTATCCCTATCGCCTCGGTCGCGAGCAACAGGATAGCAGTCCCGAATGGTGGGACATAGCCTTTGGCTCCCTATTCCCACTGCAGCTGTCCTCCCGTCTTGTATTCGGTCACCCGCGTCTCGAAGAAGTTTTTCTCCTTGCGCAGGTCCATGATTTCGCTCAGCCAAGGAAATGGGTTCTTTGAATCGTATACTCTCGACAAGTTGATCCGCTCGAGGCGACGGTCGGCTATGTACTCGAGATACTCCCCAATCATGTCCGCGTTCACCCCGAGGACGCCTCGCGGCAGACAATCCTTGGCATATTCATGCTCCAACTCCACCCCGCGTCTTATGCTCTCCACGATAGACTGTTTGAAATCCTTTGTCCAGATTTCCGGGTTCTCTGCCGTTATAGCGTTGATTAGGTCCGATCCGAAAGCAAGGTGAATTGTTTCGTCTCGCAGGATATACTGGAACTGTTCGCCTAGTCCTACCATCCTGTTATGGCGCAAAAAGTTCAGCATCATTACGAAGCCTGCATAGAAGAAAATCCCCTCCATAATGACGTAGTAACCGACCAGGTCGTAGACGAACTTCTGTATGTCGCTCGTCGTCCGGGTGGTGAATCCCGGGTCCATAAGAGACCGTGTCATATCGACGACGAACTCGTCCTTTTTCTTGATGCTCGGAATCCGGAGATACATGTTGTAGATGTCGTCCGGGTCGAGATTGAGCGAGTCGCAAGAGTAGATGAACGTCTCCGTGTGAATCGACTCCTCGTATGCCTGCCTCAACAGATACTGGCGGCACTCTGGGTTCGTTACGTGCCTGTATATCGAGAGGACTATGTTGTTGGCCGTCAGGCTCTCGGCGGTCGAGAAGAAGCCGAGGTTCCAGAGCATCAGACGACGCTCGTCGTCGCTGAGCCCGCCCTGTTTCTTCCAGAGCTCGATGTCCTGCTGCATCGGGATCTCCTCTGGAACCCAGTTGTTTGCGACACCCATGCGGAAGCATTCCCTAGCCCACTGATACTTGATTGGCAGAATCTTGTTGGGGTCTGTCTCGTCGCAGTTCAGGATTTTCTTGATCATGGTCTGTCGTCGCAGTGATTACTGGCACGATTCGCATTCGGGGTTATCGACCGCGCAAGCGGCAGGTGCTTGTTCCGGAACCAGTTTCTCGGAAGCCCCCGCCAGTGCGGCGACTTGTGACTTGGTCCTCCAAGAAGTTATGTCCAGCGTGCTTTTCTCTATTGTAGAAGCGCCTAAGCTCCTGAGATAGTAGGTTGTCTTCAGGCCGAGAGCCCAGGCGTGGAAGTACACGTCAGATAGCGCTTTGCCTGATGTCGTGTTCGTGAAGATTGTAAGAGCCTGGCTTTGGTCAATCCACTTGCCGCGGCGAGCAGCCTGTCTGATCAACCATTCCGGGTCTATCTCGAACGTTGTCCTGTATTTGTCCTTGACCACCTTCGGGATACCAAGAACCTGCTGAATGTCGCCATCCCTGTATTTGAGCTCCTCCACCATTGCTTGGGTCCAGAGACCGCGTGCCTTGAGGTCGTTTACGAGATATTCGTTGACGACTGTGAACTCTCCGCTCATGTTCGATTTGACGTATAGGTTGTTGTAGGTTGGCTCGATAGAGGGGAAACAACCCGCTATGTTGGAGATAGTTGCGGTCGGCGCAATCGCGAGGCAGTTAGAGTTCCGCATACCGTGGTCCTTGATGCCCTGTCGGACGGGCGACCAGTCAAGCGTG
>JASHZW010000111.1 GCA_030042335.1 Nitrososphaerales archaeon | reverse complement strand
CAATCACGTAGAGTATGGCGGCTCCCGCAGCCCCTATGAGCAGTGTCTCAAGCCCGCTCTTTAGGGGTGACCTCCCCACTACGTTACCCTTCCAGGCCCCTGCGCTGAAAAGGAAGACTAGCGACAGCATGACCGACGCCGCGAGCGCGTCCTGCTTCACGTCAATTAGATAGTACGGCACTAGAGGGACCAGCGCTCCCAAGAGGAAGGCGGACCCGATAACCACTCCGCGCTTGTAGGGGCTCTCGAGGTCCTCTCTGTAGATGTGCAGCTCGTTCGCGAGCAAGTCATCAAGGAACTTGTCGTCGCGCGATGATATCCTTTCCACCACTGTCGCCGCTTCCTGCTCGGTCAGACCCTTCTTCACGTAGAGCTCCTTCAGCTCCGCTATCTCCTCCTCTCTCTCGGTCTTAATCTCGTAGGCTTCGCGCCTCGAATCAGCTCTGAACAGGTCTGACTCCGAGCGCGCCTCTAGCACACCGCCGAAGAACATCGAAACCGTACCGGCTAGCATCGCTGCGAGCCCGGCGAACTTGATAAGGCTCAGGTCAGCGGCGGCAGCGAACCCTGTAAGGAACGAGAGGTTCGTGATAAGTCCGTCGACCAACCCCAACGCCGAGGAGGCGATGAGACCCCTCCCTCTGATGTGTGAGTGCTCTTCATTGTACCTTGTTCCAGTCGAGCCCGCCCTGGTGCCCATCGGGAGCGCGGCCGTCTCCGGGAATCGCTTATAGGCATTTAGAGGGGATCGAGAGCCACCGTTCAGATTTTATAACCACGCCGCTGGTCTCCGGACCGTCCATGTCCCTGATGAACCGGCGCCATGAGTATTCATGGGGCCCTACCTCGCTCGTCGACCTAAAGCTGATCTCCGAGAGCAAGGAGTACAAGGAGGACGAGGTGGTAAGGGTGCGCTTGGGCTGCAGGATCGTCGGCGGACTGCGTGAGTCCTTCATCCCGAACGTATGGACGGTCGCTTGGGAGGATAATGATAAGCTCGCTCGTCTGGTCATGACATCGTCTATCCGGACCGCGGGGGTCATCGGGAAGGAGCTCGCCACCACAGGCAAGGAGGTCAGGAGGGGCAAATTCTACTGGAGCAGGGACCCGGACCTTCCCTACAGGATATGGGCCTCGATAATCCACGAGGATGGCCGCGCCCCCATCATTCCCACCAGCGTCGAGGATGCAAAGTCGCAGTATCTCGACGTGGTGAAACTCTTCGAGTTCCCTGCATCATCCCTCGGCAGAGGGGAGAAGAAGATAATGGGCAAGGTCGACATCAGTTGGGGAAGGCGAAGCTACCTCGAGAAGGGCAGCGCGTCGGGGAAGACACCCGCCGTGCAGGTAACGATAACCTAGGTCTCGGCGCCTCAAACCTTCAGCACGAGCTTCCCAAAGTGCTCGTCCTTCTCCATCCTCGTCTGCGCCTCGGCCGCTTCGCTCAGCGCGTATTCCCTATCGACGACGGGCCTGAGCCTCCTCTGCTTGAAGAGCTCGAGAACCCGAAACATCTCCCCTGCTCCTCCCATGAAGCTACCGTAGATTGTTATCTCTTTGCTGTAGACGTAACGCAGGTCGGTGACTGCCTCGTAGCTCGTCGTCGCACCGCATGTGACTATCCTGCCTCCCTTGGCAACAGACCTCACGCTCCTGTCCCAGGTGGCGCCTCCGACGTGCTCGACGACGATGTCAGCGCCTCTTCCCTTGGTGTAGTTCTTGACCTCCTGGACGATGTCCTGGGTGTTCCTGTTCACGATGTTGTCCGCCCCGAGCTCGACCGCCTTCTTGAGCTTGGCGTCGTTCGATGCCGTCGCGATCACGTTGGCCCCGTGCGCCTTGGCAATCTGGATGGCCGCGATTCCCACACCCGAACCTGCACCCAGCACGAGCACCGTCTCGCCCGCGAGCAACCTTGCCTTTGTCACGAGCATGTGATACGCTGTAAGGAAGACCAGCGGGAACGAGGCAGCCTGCGTGAAGTCCATCCTCTCCGGCTTGGGGATGACGTTGCGTCTCGGGACAGAGGCGAGCTCGGCATATCCGCCGTCGACCTCGTTCCCAATTATCCCGTAGTACCTGCACTGGTTGTCCATTCCACTGAGACACTTGTCGCAGCGTCCGCATCCTATCCCCGGGTTCACGATTATCTCATCGCCGACCTTCAGCTCTGTCTCTCCGGCGGACAGCGCTTCGACGACACCTGAGATGTCCGAGCCCGAGGTGTGGGGCAGGTTGACCTTTACTCGAGGCGGTCCAATCCGTTCCCAGATGTCCAAGTGGTTCAGGGCGCAAGCCTTGACCCTCACGAGCACCTCCCCGTCCTTCCTCGCCGGGTCGGGGGCATCCTCGTACTGAAGCACCTCAGGACCTCCGTGCTGGTGGAAGCGGACCGACTTCATGGCGTCCCTCGCGCGTCTGGTGTTTATATCATGTCGACCATGGCCTGCCGAACAGTTTCAGTCTACTCTCTTTGCTTTACGTCCGCTCGACGGCAATCACTGTTTATATATGGAAAACAGAAGAAAATCCCGATTTGGGATGAGTCTGCCACACTCCATATTCAGGAACGAGAGCGTACTCGTCCCAGAGTATGTTCCGTCGACGACCCCGCACAGGGCCGACCAGATGAAGACGCTGGAGGTCTACTTTCAGGGTGTCGTCGAGCACTCCTCGCGCATGAGCCAGAGTGTCCTGCTCTGGGGAGCCAACGGCACCGGCAAGACCATGCTCTCCAGGAAGCTTGGCGCGTCGCTGGAGAAGAAGGCGGTACTGTACGGCAACCGCGTCAAGTTCTTCCACGTAAACTGCCGGATTGACAGGTCACTGCAGGCGATATTGACGAAGGGCCTCCGTTTCCTCGGCCACGACCATCCCTCTAGGGGGTTCGGGTTCGAGGAGTTGCTCCAGTCCTTCCTCGACGCGCTCACCGAGGACAAGGTGCACGTGGTGGTGGCCTTCGACGAGGTCGACTCGCTGGTCACCTCGGACCCGTCGTCGCTCTACACGATTACCAGGCTCCGCGAGGTCTCGCGCGACTCGCAGGTCTTCTCCTCCCTGCTCATATCGAAGACGCTGGACTACCTGAAGGCCGTCGACCTCAGCACGTTGAGCTCGCTGCAGTGGAACGAGATATCTCTGACCCCTTACTCCGACGAGCAACTCTACGATATCCTGTTCTCGCGCAGCCAGGAGGCGTTCAACGACGGCCGCATCGAGGACGATTCGCTCCAGCTTGCCGCGGAGATAGCGAGCATCTACGGCGACGCGAGATACGCACTCGACCTGATCTACAGGGCGGGCAAGATGGCAGAGATGGCAGAAGCCCCTGCGGTGATGCCCGAGCATGTCAGACGCGCCAAGGCGTCCCTCCCGCCACAGTTCAAGAAGGAGGAGCTCACCTACCTCGGCAGGCACCAGAGGCTCATCCTCATGGCGATATCCAACCTTCTCAAGAAGAGCGATTCCGCGTACGTCACTATAGGAGAGGTGGAGAAGAGCTACGACGCGCTCTGCGAGGACATGAACGTCGCCGCGAACCACCACACGCAGCTATGGAACGACGTCAACGAACTCTCCAGAAAGGGAATAATCCAGACACAGATCTCGGGCAAGGGGATGCGCGGAAGGACGACGATGATAGGACTCTCGCTGGTCTCGGCCGAGCAGCTCGTCGACGAACTGAGGGGGATGGTGGCCGATGCTAGAGGTTGAGGAGGTCTTCTCTTCCTACGGGAGGGTGAAGGTCATGGGCGTGATCATGAGGAGCGAGGAGCTGAACATCTCAGAGATAACGCGCAGGGCCGGGATATCCCACTCGGCGGTCGAGCTGCACCTCAATTTTCTTGTGAAGGCTGGGCTCCTTACCGAGAAGCGGTTCAACAGGATCAGGATATTCAAGGTAAACCACTCCAACCCCTACGCGGGGGCACTGGAACGCTTCCTCGCCGACTGGCGGTCCCTCGACCCGCACGCCGACGAGATAACCTTCAGCTGAGCACCTGCGTGTAGGCCTTGGCGTAGGTCTCGAACGCATCGGGCTCCGAGGAGTGCTCAAGGCACAGGCACAGCGACGAGACCTTGGTCCTGTCGCAGATGCTCAGATAGCGGCAACCCGGGCATGCCTCTCCACCACAGACGGAACACCTGAGGGTCAGCTCGATCTCCTCCCCTAGAGCTGACTCGAGTGTCCTAATGGCTCCGACAACGTCCGTGTCGATGTCGAGCTTGAAACCCAGCGACCTGTCGTACTTCACCTGCTGCTTCATGAGGGCCGAGAACACCGCCGTGCCAAGCCGAGGGAGTGTGAACCACGACCCGAGGAGTATCCTCATCGCGTGGCCTCCTTCTGCAGGAACTTATCGTAGGTCTCGTCGAGGTCGAGGGTCTTCTCGAGACCCTCCCTGAAGCTCTTGGCAGCGCAAAGAGCGAAGATGTAGGGCAGGTCCTGAGAGCGAGCGCTCATACCGCTCGTATAGGCGCGTCTGGCGTACCTCAACGATATCTCCTTCACCTTCTTCGAGTCGTTCCATATCCGCAGCAGTACCGGGAAGGGAAGGTCGTCCATGGCGTAGCGTACGTCGCCGCCCCGCAGTATCGGTGCGAGCTCGTGCGCCAGCATGCTGTCGAGGTAGCGGAGCAGCCTCCACTCTTGGTTCTTCATGATGCTGCCCATGAGCATGTCCGCCCTCGACAGTACCTCGAGCGCGGCGGAGAGCTTCTCCTCGGGCAGGCTTGACTTCACGACGCACCTCTGGAGCTCCCTCACCTTCTCGATCGGTGGGATCGAGATCCTCCGCAGCGCGGCGAGCGCGGAATCTGTATCGGTGCTCCGGAAGAAAGCATCGAACCCCTCGCTCACTCTCGAGGACCTGTCCTTGAGCCCCGGCTTCGCGCCGGTGTTGCCGCTCTGGAGGGAGTTTATCGCCTGCCTAATGTCTCCTTCCCCCGCGGCGACCGCTGCCGCTATCTGGTCGTCACTGACCTGCATGTTCTCGAGCTCGGCTATCCTCCTGAGATAGACCTGCATCTCCCTCGGCGGAGGTGGCCTGAAAACAAGAGCGAGTGAGACAGAGGATAGCTTCTTGATCTCGTCGGCGTCTTGGTCGTTCGCTGCCATGATGACGGGGTTCTGACTGACTTTCACCGCGTCCTTGATGAACTCCACGCCCCCATAGTCAGACCTTCCCAGCAGACCATCCACTTCGTCCAGGAATATCAGTGACCTCTCTCCGAAGAGGTTCACTGTCCTTATCGCCTCGCCAATCCTCTTCTCGAGCTTGTCCTTCGTCCTCGTGTCGCTCGCGTTGAGCTCGACGAAGCTCATACCAGACTCCTTCGCCAGCAGCGTCGCTAGGGTGGTCTTCCCAGTCCCGGGAGGCCCCATCAGGAGTAGTGCCTTTCCACCAGGCTTCCATTTCTTGAGCCATGCCAGGGCTGCGGCTCTCGCGTACTCGTTACCAATCATCTCCTCGATCTTCTTCGGTCTGTACTTCTCGACCCACATTCAGAACGCGCCACCTATGAAGACGATCAGTCCTATGAGCATCCCGAACAACGCCCTGGTCTTCACCTTGAGCGCAGCCTCGCCCGTCGGCTTCCTCAGGATTGCATAGGCGAGATAGATGAATACGATGTCGGGGACGATGACTCCGGCCCTGTAGAAGAGACTGACTCGGATGAGCACAAGGGGCAGGAGGCTAGAGACGACAGATGCTAAGAAGAAGGCTGCCCCGACGGCAGCGGCAGCCTTCACGCCATACACCCTCGCGAACGAACGTATGCCCCTCTTCTCGTCACCGGCGACGTCGGCCATAGCCTTGACAACCTCCCTCCCCACTCCTGACAGGAACGCTGTCGCGGCCATGAAGAGCAGGAGTGAGCTCGTGACACTTCCGCCCGAGACCACTCCACCGTAGATGAACGGTATAGCCAGGGACGAAGCCACGATCACATTGCCGGAGAGACCATATTTCTTCGCCCTGAAGTTGTACAGCCAAGAGAGCAGCGCGTAAAGCAGGACGATTCCCACGGCAGTCCAGTTGACTAGGACTATCGACGCGAGGATACCCACAGCCAGCATAGCCGTAGCGAGGACCAGCGCGCCGGTCGTCGAGATAGCACCGCTGGGGAGCGGCCTGCCCGGCTGGTTTACCCTGTCCACCTCTATGTCGTAGTAGTCGTTGATGACCATCGAGTACCCGCATATTGCGAAACCTGTCACGAAGCCGAGGATGGTACTCTCCGGGCTAAACGACGGGGGCTTCGAGACGAAGACCCCTACTATCACCGCGAACCCTATCATCGCGCAGTTGACGGGGCGCAGGATTGACAGGAAGGCCTTAGGGCTTGACGGCCGCTTTACCTGCGGAAGTTCGCCCTGCCCACTCTGTAGTAAATTACCTCCCCCCTTCTCTCGATGACGGCGACAATTGCCTCCTTCCCCATCTTGATGATCTGCCGCACCGACTCCCCCACCTCCTCGACCTTTCGCTTCTCGCCCTCGTCCAGCGCAAAGACGACGAACTTGGCGGCCTTGTCGGGAAAGTCTCCTCTTTCGTATACCCTCAGGTCGGTCCCGAAGCCGAACCCTTCCTTCACCACGTAACCCCGCGCCCTGAGGTCCCTGTAGATGATGAACTTCGTCCAGGCATCCCGCGAGCGCTTCTGGCTCGCCTCGGCGAAGCTCTCGAAGACGACCTCCCTCCCCTTCTCGTCCTTCAGCCTGAGCCTCTTGCTGTGGATGAGATATAGCGCCTCGTAGTCCTTCAGCGCGAGCTTCTTCCCATCCCTCTCGCCGTAGCCGCTCTGTTCGAGCTCACCGAACTTGTCGCTCCGCTCGACAAACGCCTTTCCGTCCTTCAGCAAAGCGTCTATGACCTCCTCTGCCTTCTGACTCTCCAACTGAAAACCTCGCGACTCGTCGTCCGATATTAAGCGTTTTTAGCACACCAATACTTTTTAGAGGCAAGCAGCGGAAACTTACCCGGTTTGCGGGAAGACTTCTTCACACTCCGGACTGTGTCGTGGAACGAGGGCAAGGTCAGGATGATCGACCAGACGCGACTCCCACAGCACTTCGTCTACAAGGAATTCGGGACT
>JASHZW010000110.1 GCA_030042335.1 Nitrososphaerales archaeon | reverse complement strand
CTCAAAAAGGGCGTCCCTCCCCCATCTGGTCATTGTCAGGTTGAAGTCGCAGCGGTTCATCGCCACGTCGAAGACGGGCTCCTGGATGGGGGTGCTGTCCACGGGGGAATAGCAGATCAACTTAGACTTGGCGTTCTTGCAGAAGTTGTAGACGTCGTAGGCGACAGGACTCAGAGTGGATAATACGAAGTTGTCCCTAATGTGGACAACAACGTCGGCCTTCTCGGTCTCTATCAGCCTCTTCATTGAGACCGCGTTACCTGCCTCGGCTATAGTCACCCTAGTGCCGTCGAGCTCTATGTCTATTGGCGCTCCTCCGTACTGGAAGCTTCCGAAGACCACCTTGTTTCCATCTTTGGCAAGCATGACCCCGAGGTTCTTCGCGACCTTGGAGTACCCCGTTATCCCAGTGGGGGAGTCTGACAGGAACAGGACTTTCATTTATTTGCCACCACCGGACTGGACCCTCTCCTCTTACATACATTTCTGGGCTCTCAACCCTCATAGATTTCGCTGTCAGCTATTCACCTCAGCCTCCTCTCAATGACGCTTCCCGTCATCCACACTTCCGCGTACTAAGGAGGTGAGATAACCCGGTGATGGGTCTTGTCTTTGCTTGCCACGAGCAGTGGAGGAACACTCGGTCCCTGAGCTTGATACCCTCGGAAAGCTTAGCAAACCCCGAACGCTCGCCACGTCGGCCGAACGACGAGACCCGGAAGGTGCCTGCGAAAGACGCTTTCGAACCATGTTACGCTCCGCCTGGAGCCGCATCGCCCTCCTGCAACGCTGATCCGCCAGACGAGCACGCGGCTTTCACATATCTTTATATCATCTGACGACGTCTAAAATCCTGGGGATTCCGCGGATGAGTTCCGGAGAGGGGTTCGACGCAGGCTCGAGACCTTCTGGTCAAGGGCCGTCTGGTGCCTACTTCAAGGACAAGCCGGTGAAGGTAGGCGATGAGCTAGACGTGACGATATCAGAAGTGAGCCGCAGGGGCGACGGCGTCACCAGGGTGCAGGGCTACGTCATCTTCATCCCGTCCGGGAAGCAGGGGCAGCAGGCGCGCATCAGGGTCACGACGGTAAGACCGAACTTCGCCGTGGCCGAGATAATCACGGGCGCCGCGACAGAGACTTAGGCACGCCAAGGCGAGAGTCGTCTTCATCACACGATTTCATCAAGACTCTCCAAAGGGTACACGATTGTAGTATCCGAGACCATTCGCATTCCTTCCATGCTATGAAATCCTGATGGCGGTTTTGGAGCGAAGGCGGACAAGCAAGCTCTCCCTTGAAGCAAGAAGCCGGCGCGTATTCGCGCGGGTAGTTCACGCGCGCCACCAGTCGAAGGTCAGAAAGTCCACCTTCTCGCCGTCCTCGTTCACGACGGCAATTATGAACTGCTTCCTCACGGTAGTGGCCAGCCTGCCCGACCTCACCATGTCCATGGCCGTTATCTCATTGGCGGCTTTCTCGACCTGGATGATGTACGGCGCGTGGTCAATGCCGGGTCCGTGCTCGTAGACCGCAAAATCAGTCCCGAACTTTATCCCAGGCGCGACGACGTACCCCGCCTCCTTCAGCAGGCTGTACACCCTGTACTTCTCCTTAAAGTCCGAATACGACTCGCCGCAGGCGCGCTCGAGCCTTTCCGTCTTTATCGTTTCGCCGTCCTCGTCCTCGACCTTGAGCTTCTTCTTCCTGACGAGGTAGTACCCCTCCATGAGGTCCAAGATGAGCGGGGCGTCGAACTCAAAGTCCTTGGGCTTGGGGATGCCCAGTGGCTTGCCATAGTAGGTCTCCTTGAAGAGCTTCCTCGAGGCCTCGATGTCCCAGACGACTATCCTGTTCTCGAAGAGCCTTCCAGTCGGTACCTTGCTGGTCAGGACCGCGACGCCGCCTAGACCCCCAAGGCCACTATGCTGGTGGCGTCCGCTGCCCTCAGACCCGCGTCGGCGGTATCCTCCAGCGCCTGGATGGCGTCCTTGATCGCTATGAGGTCCCTGTAGCCGTTCACCGACTTCAGCACCTCGTTCATCAGGTCCCTGTGCTTCGTGTCGATCTCGCTCTCGAGCCTCTGTATCTGCGAGGCCGTCTCTATCGCCTGGTCAGGGTTTATCGAAAGGGCCCGCACGCACTCGTTCTCCTTCGAGACCTCCTCTATCAGGAGGTTGATGAGCTGGGTCAGCGGCTCCCGGTACTTCTTCGCCTTGACCGTCGAGCGCCTGAGGTGGGACAGCTTGAACGCGGTCCCGTTGATGTGACCGACGATGTCCTCTATCACGAACGCCAGCCTGAGCAGGTCCTCCTTGTTGACTAACAGGGTGCCCACCTGCGCGAGTTCCCTGATCAGGGCGCGCCGCAGCGCAACCACGTCTTCTTCCGCTTTCTTGATTTTCTCCAGGGATGCCTTCAGGGCACCCTTGTCGTTCGTGAGCAGAGCCTGGTATTCCTCGTTAAGGACCCTGCTAGCGTCGGTGTTTCGCCGCGCCATGTCTTCAAGTACAAGAAGAGTACGCCTCCTCGCCTGGAGGTCGGCCTCAGAGCCAGCCAGCTATTTTCGCCGCTGGGGGTATGAAAAATTCTCAATATAAGCCCCTCCGTCACCCGTTCCTTCCATGGCGGCAAGGTTAACAGGCCGTCTCCCGGCGACCCGCTCGTGCAGCCCATACCGCGAGGACCCGTCTGTCAGAGCTGCGGGATGCCCATGTCGACCGACCCCAAGGGCGGCGGTACCGAGACCGACGGCATGACACGGTCTATAGAGTACTGTTCGAGGTGCTACGGGAACGGCGTCTTCATCGACCGGGGCATCACGGTCGACGAGATAATCGAGCGGACCCAGAAGCAACTGCGCCAGATGGGCATGCCTGAGCCCGTGATCGAGAAGAACCTGATGGCGATCTACGGCCTGGAGCGCTGGAAGTCCTAACCCTTGGTGTCCTCGTCGCCCATGAGCGATCTGAGGGGCTTGACGAGCTCGGTTAACTCAGCCGGGATGATGTACTTGGTCGAGGGACTGTTCCCTATCGTCTTCAGGGTGTCCAAGTACTGCAGGGTCATCGTCTTGGCATCGATGGTCTTCGCCGTTCCGAAGATTACCCCCAGCGAAGTCGCGTAACCTTCTGCCCTCAGTATCACTGCCTGCTTGTCACCCTCCGCCTTGAGTATCGCGGACTTCTTGTCACCCTCCGCGACCAGGATTGTGGACTCCCTCTTCCCGTCCGCCTCGAGGACCATGGCTCTCCTCGTCCTCTCGGCGCTCATCTGCTTGACCATCGACTCCTGGACGTCCTTGGGAGGTCTGATCTCCCTTATCTCTACGTTCGTGACCTTGATGCCCCACCTCTCCGTCACCTCGTCCAGCTTCGTCCTCAGTATGCTGTTGATCTGCTCCCTCTTGGCAAGCAGCTCGTCGAGAGGTATGTCGCCCACGACGGCCCTGAGCGTGGTCGTCGCGATACCTACGGAGGCGCCCGCGAAGTTCTGGACCTGGACGATGCTCTGCGCCGCGTCTACGACCCTGTAGTAGATCAGGAAGTCGATGTCGGTCGGCGCGTTGTCCTTGGTGATGCAGGTCTGGTGGGGGACCTCGATGTAGCGCTCCCTGAGGTCGACCTTGTTCACCCTGTTGACGAAGGGGAGGATGAACACGATACCCGGGCCCTTGGCGCCCACGAGCCTGCCCAGCGTGAAGAGCACGAGCCTCTCGTACTCTCTCACCACCTTGATGGTCGAAGAGAGTAGCGCGAGGACGATGAGCACGACGATTATCAGCAGGGCGTAGCCTGCATAGTCGGCAATCCCTGCAAGCGGAAGCGACGAGACCAGGCTCAACCAGGCAGGCCTTCTACGGTCAGCGTGAACCCCTGTACCTCTTTAACCTTTACACGGGTGCCCTTGGCGAGGTCCGTCTTGGCCGTCACTGACCAGTCCTCCGAGTCGATGTTCGCGGAGCCGGTCATGCCCGCCTTCACGTCCGAGGTGAGCACCCCGACCTTCCCTATCATGTTGTTCAGGTCGAACCTCCCCTTGTTCCTCTTCAGGAGGTCCTTCCTCAGCCTGTAGAGGTAGATGGAGCCCACGACCACCGTCAGCGCGAGCACCGCGAGGAGCCCGTAGGTGTAGGGGCTCGGCCCGGTGAAAGCCGCGACAGGAGCGCCCGAGGGCGTTATCGAGAACGGTTGTTGATAGATTAGGAGGACGCCTATGATGAAGATCACCACGCCGCC
>JASHZW010000109.1 GCA_030042335.1 Nitrososphaerales archaeon | reverse complement strand
AAGCCAATGTCAGAGATTCGCGTCGGCGACAAGGTCTTGACTCATACCGGAACGTTCGAGCGGGTGACACAGCTATTCACACGGTCGTATACGGGAAAACTCTACACCTTCAGGACTCTGGGGAATTTCGAGTCACTGACTACGACCGAGGACCACCCCATTCTCACGTATGGTGAGGGCGGAGTTTCCTGGGAGTTCGCGAACAAGATTGAGAAGAGGACATGTCTGACACAACCGATCTTAGTTGGAGAAACGGCGAGCGAGCTAGTCGAATTCACCTATGAACTCTACCATCCACAAGGAAGAGGAGGTTCCTTTACGACCGAAGTTGTATCACTACGCATCACACCGCAACTGATGCGACTGATAGGATATTATCTCGCCGAAGGCACCTCAGATGGCTACCACGTCTCTTTCGACATCAACAAGAAAGAAGACGCGCTTAGAGAGGACATCGTCGCCTGCACCATCTCTGTCTTCGGAGCCAATGTGTCACTCAAGCCCGATCCAGACTCCAAGGGTCTGAAGCTCCGCATCGATTCTGTTCGTGTCGCTTCATTCTTCTCACAGTTCGGCCATCACTGCGATTCCAAACAGCTCCCGTGGTCTATGGTGATACTCCCTCTCGAGAGCATCAAAGAGATTGTCAAGGGAGAGTATCTCGGTGACGGTCACTACTCGAACAAGTACTACTCCTATAAGACCAAGGTGCATTCGAACTATTTCACAACCAAGACGACATCGAAGGCTTTGGCCCTGCAGCTCCACCTGATGCTCGGCAGGCTCGGCGTTGTCTCATCGATAAGCACGCAGCGACAGAAGGGTGGGAAGCAGTGCTATTCTGTCACGGTGCGTTCTCCCTACGTTGAGAGAATGGGAGAAATCTTGGGCGTCAGCGCGAAGAATAATGAAGTCTCCCACAGCTACGTCCGCCTTCGCGAGGGTATGCTCGTCTCGCCAGTGGTCCAGATAGATACAGAGGACGTACAGGATTACATTGTTCAAAATATTGAAGTAGAAGAGGATAATAGCTATATTGCTGCAGGAATTGCTGTACACAATTGCGTTTTTTGTGGAATCTGCGTCGATGCCTGTCCCTTCGACGCGCTCGTCATGACTAACGAGTATGAGCTCGCGTCCTACGACAGGGCCAGCCTGAAGTACACTCCCGAGATGCTCTTCGTCCCGCCTGCGCCGACGGGCAAGTACAAGGTGAAGATAGACCCCGAACGAGGAATCGCCAAGCATGGTTGAACTCACCGATGCCGTGTTCGCGGGCATGGCCGTCGTCGTCATAGGGGGCGCAATTGTAGCGCTCGAGGCGAAGGAAATCATCTACGGAGCGATGGGACTCGCCTTCAGCTTCTTCGGGGTCGCCGGTCTCTTCTTCCTCCTCGATGCTCCCTTCGTGGCCGCCTTCCAAATCACTGTGTACATCGGGGCAGTTGCCGTGCTGATACTCTTCACGGTGATGCTCGTGCGGGAGGGAAGGTGGGTCCGGGACACCCTTGGCTCCGTGGAGAGGCTCGTCGGCATCCTCACTGCCGTCGTGCTCGCAATCTCCCTCGCGCTATCTTTCGTCGCCTCGTCCCTGCTCAACTCGGCGGAGCAAACGGTCGGCTCCACGTTCGGGACCGGCTCCGGCATAGGGCAGCTCATCTCGGGCCCGTTCGCGCCGGCTCTGGAGCTAGTGGCGCTCGTCCTTGCAGCGGCGATTGTCGGGGCGATGATGCTCGCGAAAGTAGAACCGAAGGACCAGATATGATAACCCTCGACGACTATCTGTTCGTCTCCGCGGCCCTGTTCTCGATAGGCGTCTACGGGCTGGTCACAAAGAGGAACGCCATGAGGCTGGTCTTCTCTGTCGAGATGCTCATCAACGCCGCCAACATCAACTTCATCGCGTTCAACAGGTACCTCTGGCCTTCGGCGCTCGGCCAGACCGTCGTCCTGTTCTCGATAGCGCTGGCTGCTGGGGAAGCGGCCGTGATACTCGCGGTCGTCGTGGTCGCGTACCGCATCCACGACGAGGTGGACGTAAGCGAACTGAAGAACTTGGAAGGCTGATGGCGATGGAGCCCACCGCGGGGACGTCCGTCTCGGAGGCCACGACTTGACCGTCCCGGTCGTCCCGGACGCGCTGCTCCAGATGATAGCCGTCCCCCTTATCTTCGCTGTCGTCGTGTTCGCGCTGGGAGGCCGGTTCGGCAAGAACGTGGGCTGGCTTGCCTTCGGAGCGCTGCTCTACACCACCATCCTGATGGTCCTCGTGGGGCTGCGACTGTGGGACCTGGGCACGTATCCCTCGGAGAGCTACAGCTGGGCCAGTTCCTCTGGATTCAGCTTCGGCTTCCTTGCGGACAACCTGAGCCTGCCTGTGGCGCTCGTGATGAACATCGTGTGCACCACGACCGCTGTCTACTCGATGGACTACATGAAGCACAGACTGGAGGTGATGTACGGGAGAGAGAAGAAGGGCCAGTACTCGCTCTACTTCCTCAATTTCATGCTGCTCGATGCCGGCCTCATCGGGACGGCCCTCGCCACAAACCTGATCGAGCTGTATCTTTTCGTCGAGCTGATGCTCATCCCGTCTGCCTTCATGGTCGCTCTCTTCGGTTACACGAACAGAGAGAGGACGGCCATCATGTACTTCCTCTGGAACCACCTCGGCGCGTTCATCTTCTTCGCGGGGATAGTCCTCGCCTACATCGGGACGGGGAGCTTCCAGATAAGTGCCCTCTCTTCCATGCCCGTCGACACGCTCGCATACTGGGCCGCTGGCCTGATTCTCTTTGGGTGGCTCATCAAGATGGCGGTCTTCGGCGTCCACATGTGGCTCCCCACCGCGCACGCCGAACATCCGACGTCGTTCGCCCCGTTCATCGTGACGATAGTAGGAGTGGGGAACTATGTCGTCGTGCGCCTGCTGGTCCAGTACATGCCCGTCGAGTTCGCCCCGCTCGCGTTCCCCTTGATGGTCGTGGCGGTGGCCACGATGGTGTACGGTGGAGCCATGACGCTCATCCAGACCGACGTGAAGTACCTCTACGCCTGGTCCACCATCAGCCAGAACGCCTATTCCCTCCTTGGCATCGGGAGCCTCAGTCTGCTCGGCGTCTCCGGCGGGATATTCTACTTCCTCAATCACATCATAGGCAAGACGATCCTCTTCTGCGTCGCAGGTATCCTCATCTGCCAGGTCGGGACGAGGGACATGCGGAAGATGGGTGGCTTGGCCGGGAGGATGCCCATCACGGCGACCCTCTGTGTCATCGGGTCGATGATCCTCTCAGCAGTCCCACCCACCGGCGGCTTTCAGAGCGAATGGATTCTCTTCACGGGGGTGTTCTACAAAGGAGTCACCGGGGAGCCTTGGTGGTACCTTGCCGTTGGCGGGATTGGCCTCATCGCCACCCTTCTGACGGTCGCCTACACCTTCTGGCCCGTGAAGCGGATGTTCTTCGGCGCGATTCCCGCAGAGCTTTCGCAGGTGAAGGAGGCACCGCTCACGATGACGGCCCCGTTGCTGTTCCTCGCGGGGCTCTCCATCGTCATCGGTATCTATCCCGACCTGCTCTACCACTTCCTCTACCAGTACGCGAAGATGCTGCTGCCACCGCTCGGAGGTGCCTAGGGTGACCGCCGTGATGATACCTTCCTATCTCGTCTGGATGGTCTTCATAGTCCCCTTCATCGGAGCTCTGGTCTCTCCGCTCACAGGGAAAGGGCGCCCGAGGGATTTCATCGCCGTCGCCTTTCCGGGCATATCGGCACTGTTCACCTTGGTGTTGCTCGTGCCCGTCCTCGAGGGCAGTACCGTCTCGCTCTACAACTCGCTCATCCCCATCTCGGTCCCATGGATTCCCGAGCTCGGGGTCAACGTCGGCGTGCTCTCCGACCCGTTCACGATAATCATCTCCAGCCTGGTCGCCTGGGTCAGCTTCTTGGTGATGGTCTACAGCGTGGACTACATGAAAGGGGACCCGGGTCTCACGAGATACTGGTTCTTCATGAACTTCTTCATCGGGAGCATGCAGCTAATCGTCCTCTCGGACAACCTGCTCTCTCTGTTCATCGGCTGGGAGGGCGTGGGACTCTGCAGCTACGCACTCATAGGCTACTACTACCACGACGAGATCGAGAACTGGGTGGGCACCCCCGGGACGAAGCTGCTCGGGGTAGACCAGGCATACCCTCCGTCGCACGCCGGGCTGAAGGCCTTCTTCATGACGCGCGTCGGAGACATCGCGATGCTGGCGGGCATATTCATCCTCTTCATCTACGCCGGGACGTTCAACTTCCAGCAGCTCGTCTCCTCGCCTGGCTGGGCCGTCGCGCTCTCGAAGAACGGCCTCCTTGTCCCGGCCGCGCTCCTGATATTCGGTGGGGCGATCGGCAAATCGGCACAGTTCCCGCTAGTGGAGTGGCTCCCGGACGCCATGGCCGGTCCGGCCCCGGTCTCGGCGCTCATCCATGCTGCGACGATGGTCAATGCGGGAGTCGTGCTCGTCGCCCGTATCGGCCCCGTCTTCTATTTCGCCCTACTCGCCAACCCGTCTCTGATACACCCGTTCTTCGTGGCCGTCGCGTGGATAGGAGCGTTCACAGCGTTCCTCGCGGCGACACAGGCAATGACGGGCTTCGAGCTCAAAAAGATACTCGCCTACTCGACCGTGTCTCAGATCGGTTACATGATGCTCGGGCTAGGCCTCGCGGGCCTGGGCACCAGCTTCGCACAGGGGCTCTCAGCAGCGCTCTTTCAGCTGATGAGCCATGCCCTCTTCAAGGCAGCGCTATTCCTCATGGCGGGTGTCCTAATCCACTCCGCACACTCGAAGTACATCAACGAGATGGGTGGGTTGAAAGACAGGCTCAAGCTAACATTCGCTGTCTTCCTCATAGCAGTCGCGTCGCTCTCTGGAATCCCTCCACTCAGTGGATTCTGGGCCAAGGATGCCATACTGGGCCTGGCGTGGAGTTCCGGCCAGTACGGGCTCTTCATCGTGGGTTGCCTCACCGCTGGAATCACGGCGTTCTACGCCTTCAGGATGCTGGGGATTGTGTTCTTCGGACAGAGCAGTGCCAAGCTGGCGGGGTTGGAGGCGGCAGACCACCCGGTGCACGAGGCGAACCCGCTGAGCTGGGTCCCGTACACTGTCCTCGCTACGGGGACGGTCGTCCTCGGCGTACTGGGTCTCTTGGGGATCCAGGGGTTCCTCCAGTCCGCCGCGGTCGCCTACCTGAATACGTTCGTAGGTGCAGGCTCGAACGCGGTCTCCACGGCGGCCGCTCCCTTCAACTTCGTCTCTGCCGGGATAACCCTGCTGCTGGTCGTCGTCGGCATCCTCGCCGCCAGCCAGCTCTACTTCGCCCGTAGGGCCTCCGCCGACAAGATAATCGCGAATTCCTTGGTGCTCCGGGGGCTTCACAACTTCATCGAGAATAGGTGGTACATCAACGCCATCTACTACCGCGTTTTCGTCGATGCTCCGCTCGCGATTTCTACTTGGACCCATACCCACTTCGAGTGGGGCGTCCTCCAGAAGGTCAACCCCGGAGGCGAGGCGTTGGCGAAGGGCATCTCCGCGGGCGGAGGCTGGTTCGACAGAAACGTCATCGACCGCCTCGCGAACCGCATCGCTGACGGCGGCCAGGCCGCCTCCCGCGCTGCACGGAGGATCCAGACCGGGATAGTCGAGAGTTACGCGCTGATCCTCATCTTCGGACTTCTCGTAATGCTTCTGCTCTTCGTCCTGCTATCGGGGCTGTACACCGCGCTATGAGCCTGCTCCTTCCCCTCCTGGTGCTGATACCTGTCGGGTTCTCGCCCATCTCCTACCTTCTAACCAAGCGCGACAGGGAAGCCGGCATCATTGTGACGGCTGCAGCCGCTGTAGCCACGCTCGCGGTCGCTCTGTTCTGCTTCTGGTACGTCTACGGCCACGTCCCTGGGGTAGGAGACTATACCCTCATGGCGAACTACTCGTGGGTCTCAACCCCGAGCTTTAGTATCGACCTTCTTTTCGGCCTCGACGGGCTGAGTTCTCCCCTCGTCCTTGCCGCGGGCCTCCTGACGCTGTTCGCGATCATCGGGGCGAGGAGACTGGTCACCCAGAACTCCCCTCAGTTCTTCGCGCTTCTGCTGCTCTTCGAGGGTGCGATTATGGGAGTATTCACGTCGTTGAACCTCGTCGTCTTCTACATCTTCTGGGAGTTCGTCATGATACCGATGTTCTTCCTCATCGGGATCTGGGGCGGGGACAGACGCAGGTACGCCGCGATGAAGTTCATGGTCTTCATCTCCATGGGCAGCGCGATAATGCTGCTCGCATTCCTTGCCGTCTATCTGGATGTGGGCAATGCCACCGGACAGTTCTCCTTCGATATCCCGTACCTAGCCGCGCACACCATTCCGGACGGTCTGCAGTATCTGCCTCTCCTCGCTTCCTTCATAGGGTTCGCGGTCAAGCTCCCACTCGTCCCGTTCCACAGCTGGCTACCTGATGCCTACTCGCAGGCTCCCGCGCCAGCCGCGGTCCTCCTAGCAGGCCTGCAGTCCGCCATGGGAGGCTATGGCATCATCAGGATCAGCATAGGGCTCTTCCCTTACGCCGCGGCCCAGTGGGCGTGGGCCTTCCTCCTGCTGGGAATAATCACCATGTTCTACGGAGCAATAGTCGCGCTCCTCTCGAAGGAGCTGAAACGGATGTTCGGGTTTACCAGCATGAACCACATGGGGTTTGTCGTCTTCGGGGCCTTCGCCACGGTCATCTCAGGCAACGAGCTCGGTATGGAGGGTGCGATATTCCAGATGTTCGTCCACGCATTCACCGCAGGGGTGCTCTTCATGCTCGCTGGCTACATCCAGCAGCAGGCGGGGACGACCGAGATCTCTGCGTTGAAGGGACTTCGCGACACGATGCCGCGCACCGCCGGGCTCCTCGTCGCCGCGGCGGGTGCGGCCATGGCTCTACCACCCTTCGCGAGCTTCCTCGCCGAGATCTCGGTCATCGCCGGAGGAATACAGGCCAACGCGTTCGCGGCCGTGACCATAATGGTCCCAGTCCTCACGGGAGGCTATCTCCTCTGGATGGTGAGGAGGGCGGTGCTCATGCCCGCGCCTGAGAACTTCGCGGTGAAGGACTTGCCCTGGACCGACGCCGTCACGCTCGCTTTGTATCTCATCCCTCTCATACTCCTCATAGTCTTCTCCGGGCTCGTCTTCACACCTGCTGCGTCTGTCGCGCAGTGGGTCGTGCACCTGGTCGGGGGGTCCTAAGATGGAGTACCTCCTGTACGCGACACTCGTCCTCGCGGCTTCAGCCCTGGTGACGCCGTTCTTCCAGCTGAGAAAGACGCGGGGACCGACGCCGGGGTGCATCACCGCAGCGGCCGTGGCCGTCTCGATCGGGCTCGTGGCCCTGAACACGATGTCGCCCCAGGCTGTGACCCAGTTCGGGACCCTTCTCACTTCCGACGTAACGGGAGGTCTGTTCGCGCTGGTGACCCTCTCCGTGACCCTGATCGTCACGCTGTACTCGATCCCCACGGTCTCCAAGCGGGCCAACGGTCCTCTGTACTATGCACTGCTCTCGTTCACCGCTCTGGGGATGCTGTTCCTCTCCTACGCCGTTGACCTACTGATGCTCTTCGTCGCATGGGAACTTATGAGCCTGCCCACCTACGCGCTCGCAGGTTTTGACAAGACGCGAGAGGAGTCCAACGAGGCTTCGGCGAAGTATGCCATACTGGGCGCCCTTTCGTCGGCCATCATCCTCTACGCCATCAGCCTGAGCTACGGCATCGCCGGGAGCACCCAGATATCGACGGTCGTGAGCAAGTTCGCCGCCAGTTCCTCCGACCCCATCACGATGGTCGCGATACTCCTCTTCGTCGTGGGCTTCGGCTTCAAGATGTCGATCGTCCCATTCCACATGTGGGTCCCTGATGCCTACGAAGGCGCCCCGATCACCATCAGCACGGTCTTCGCAGCGGCCACCAAGAAGGCCGGGTTTGTTGCTGCGATAAGGGTCCTGCTCGCTATCTCGACACTCTACGTGGCGACACGGAGTACGTTCTTCACCATACCCGATGTCTTCGCTGTTCTAGCGCTGCTGACCATGACGCTCGGGAACGTCGCGGCGCTTACACAGAAGAGCATGACGAGGCTGCTGGCATACTCGAGCATCGCTCAGGCCGGCTACATCCTGATAGGCTTCGTGATCTACTCGTACGCCTTCACCGACCCGTCGTTCTCGACCGAGGGAGCGCTGGGGCTGACCGGGGCCCTCTTCCAGGTAATCAACCACTCGATCATGGTGAGCGCCGCATTCTTGGCTACCGGGATGGTTCTCATGCTCCTCAACCGCGTGGACCTGGGTGCCTTCGAGGGGCTCGCCAAGAGGGCTCCCGTAACTGCCTTCACTCTCTCAGTATCTCTCCTCGCCCTCGCCGGGGTTCCGCCCCTGAACGGGTTTTGGAGCAAGCTGTTGCTCTTCCTCTCCGTCGTGAACGGTCCCTTTACGTGGCTAGCGGTGGCAGCGGTCCTCAACAGCGCCTTCAGCGTTGCCTACTATGTCTGGATAATCAAGAGGATGTACCTCGACGAGCCTGAGAACAACGGACGATTGAGGGAACCGATGGAGTACATCCTGATATTCGCGGTGCTCACCGCCCTGATGATAGGGCTGGGCCTCTTCCCGCAGATTGGGATCTCCTTCGCGAGAAGCGCCATTCCGGTAGTGCCTTAGAAGTCTCTCTTGACGGAAAAGTCCGTGAGCTCCATCAGGAGCCGCTTCGATTTACCGTCAGCGATGTGGCCCAGCTGTTCCTTCGCCTTCTCTGCATAGCTCGCCGTCAGCGAGCCCAGCTTCGAGATTATCGAGCTCTCCTCGTTGCTCTGCTTCAGTGCGATCGTCACCTTGTCCTTGGCTCCCCAGTCGAGTAGGTCGTCGTGGACCTGGTAGGCTATGCCCAGGTACTTGCCATAATTCGAAAGCGCCTCTATCTGCACGTTGGTACCTCCCCCGATGGTTGCCCCCAGTTCTGTCGCCGTCTGGAACAGAGCCGCGGTCTTGTTGTAGAGGATGTCGATGTACTCGTCCCAACCCAGCTTGTACGTCATCGGATCTATCGTCAGCTCCATGTACTCACCCTCGCACATCCGCAGCGCCGCTCTGCTCAGCGTGTGCGCCACTCTCTTGTCCTTGTACCTGGCGGCTATTGCAAGGATCATGGAGAAGACAAAGTCCGCAGTCAGCAGGGACGCGCTATAGCCGTACCTCACGTGGAATGCTGCCTTGCCCCTTCTGGAGACCTCCTGGTCTATGATGTCGTCGTGTATTATCGACTCGGCATGGAGCAGCTCCACTGCCACGGCGGCGTCGAGGACCGCGTCATCCTTCGACCCCACCGCCTCGGCGGAGAGCATCGCCACCATCGGCCTGATCCTCTTTCCTCCTTCCAGAGCATACTTCAGGGGACCGAAGAATCGGGAATTGGCGTGCCTCTCGAGCTCGCGGTCGATGGCGATGCTAGTCCGGTCCAGATAATCCTTCGTCTTGAGTGTGATCTCGTCCAGGAACGTCCGGTCTCTCTCGACCAATGATGGGACCTTTTCGCCGCTTGTTGCTTCCGACGTTATATAACGATTCTTAGCTGCCAACCTTATCTTGCGCCCTACTCTGTCGGGGCCGTGCTGGAATTCGAGGTCAGACAGCTGTACTTCGGCGAGGAGGAGAGGTACTGCCTTCCCATTCCCAAGCTGAGCCCTGCACAGGTCGCTTACATCGGTGGGGACATGTCAGCGAGGGGTTTCTCCGTCTCGACAGGGACGCAATTGCACGCGCGCATGCGGGATACGAAGTTCACCCTCAGTCCTTCGGGTGTCGCCTGGTCCTCCTCAGAGCTCCTTGACTCGCTGCTGCCTTCTGTGGCGCGCGCCCTTTCATTCCGGAAGATGGCCTGGGAGACTAACCCGTACTTCGTCTCGAAGAGGAGACGAGGGTTGTTCGAGGTCCACTTCTTTCCCCGTCTCGAAAGCTTGGGACGGTGGGACACGCTGAGACGCCAGGGGGACTGCGGCCTCACGCCGGACGAGGTGGTCGTCCTTCGGCACATCCTCAGCGACCATGACGAAGACGTTGATTGCTTGACGGACTATCCCACGGAGGGCTGTTCACCAACCCAGGCCGGGAGACATGCGTTCTATCGGTCGCGCATCCCTGCCTCCGAGTTCATCGCGAACCTTCAGACTATCTCCGGGAAGAAATCCAGGAACACCTATCTTCCGAGATCCTCGGTCTTCAG
>JASHZW010000013.1 GCA_030042335.1 Nitrososphaerales archaeon | reverse complement strand
AGAAACTGTCGGTGAAGAACCTTGTCGTGGAGGGTAACAAGCTCACGGTCGACGTAGAAGACCCTGAGGAAGAGAACCCCGAAATGGTGGGGGCAGTGGTCGGAGCGGGAGGCAGGGTGGTTAGCGTCTCGGTGCTTGGCAGTACGCTCGAAGACGCGTATCTGAAACTGGTCAAGGAGGGCTCCCGGTGACCGATTGGATGCCCTGGAAGGTGGCGAAGAAGGACTTCAAGGTGACGAGGCGGAAAAAGAGCGTTATCGGTTACGTTGTCGTGCTCCCACTCGTACTCGCGTTCGGCTTTCCCCTGCTCGTAAAGAACGATGTCGTCGGCGCGAGCGTCTCGTCGGCTTCGCTGGGGCTCGCGTCGTTGACCTGGTTCTTTGTTGTTCTGGCTGCCATATTGCCTACAACGATTGCGGCCTATAGCATAGTGGGTGAGAAGGTCGAGAAGAGCCTAGAACCGTTGCTCGCGACCCCGACTACAGACCGGGACTTGCTGTTGGGAAAGGCTGTCGCGGCGTTCGTGCCGGCGATCCTCGCCGTCTGGGCGGGCGGTCTAATATTCATGGGAATCACCGACTACCTGACAATCGGCACACTCGGAGGCTACTACTTTCCCGGATGGGTCCCCGGTATCATGCTCTTCCTAATCGTTCCACTTGCCTCGTTTCTGGGGATAGAGGTGGCCGTCATCCTGTCATCTAGAGTGACCGATGTCAGAGGCGCGAATCAGCTCGCCAGCCTGATGTGGGTTCCCTTCATGGCCGTCTTCATAGGAGCAGTGGAAGGAGCCATCTCCTTCGGTGTCGTCACCCTGCTCGCCGTATCGGGCATTCTTGTGCTTGCGGACGCGGTCCTATTCTTCGCGAGCAGCTCCATCTTCAACCGAGAAGAGATATTGACGAAGTGGAAATGAGCTGGGAGAACGTCGTCACGATGGCCAAACCGGTTGCACCCGGAAGGATTCGCGTCTACTTTGCCGACTATCTGAGGGGAGGCCTAGTGAGCCTTGTCATGCTCCACCACATAGCCATCAGTTATGGCGGATCCGGGTCCTTCTACTACACCGTACCTGCCACCGACCCGCTTGCCTCCTTGCTGCTGTCCCTCTTTACCAACTTCAACCAGGCCTGGTTCCTCGGCGCCTTCTTCCTGATATCCGGGTACTTTACACCGGGCTCGTTCGACCACAAGACTGTCGGGCAGTTCCTCAAAGACAGATTGATTCGCCTGGGCATCCCACTCCTAGTCTTCTTCTTCGTCCTGAACCCCTTGACCATCTACATCGCATTCTACCACATGACACCCGCTGAACTGGTCGCGCAAGGCGTCACCCCTCCTATGGGACTGAACCTGACATTCATCTCGCAGGCGGTGGGCACGGGCCCACTCTGGTTCGTCGAGATGCTTCTGTTATTCGAGTTCGGGTACGTGCTCTGGCGCGTTGCAACCAGGAGAATCACCAGGAATGATGCAGACCGTCCGTTTCCGTCGTATAGGAAGATTGCCGCCTTCATCCTGGTCCTGGCAGCCGCGAGCTACCTACTGTGGATTGTCGCCCCCATCAACGCGCAGATACTCGGGTTCCCTTCCTTCTTCGACTTACCGCAGTATCTGAGCTTCTTCATCGTGGGCCTTGCCGCGGCGCGCGGCGGATGGTTGATGGTGATGCCCGACCTTATGGCCAAGCGACTCTTTGAAATCGCGCTCATTGCAACTGGGACACTCTTCGTATTGTCGTTGATTGGTACGGTAGACTCCTCACTTGGGTGGGGCAGCCTGCTAGGATACGGGTCCTTGTCTTCGGCCTTCTACGCGTTGTGGAACTCAGTCTTCGCGGTCGGGACGACCATGTTCGCGATTTCGTACTTCCGCAAAAACTTCAACTCTCCGGGAAGGCTTTGGAGCTTCGCAGCGAAGAACTTCTATGGCGCCTACGTTCTGCAGGCTCCGGTGATAGTTACGATAACCGCTCTGTTGCTTTATGATGTCCATATAGAGTCCCTGCTAGAGTTTGCGTTAGCAGCCGCGATGATTCTGCCACTGACCTGGGGTCTGGCCTATCTCGTCAGAAAGATACCTTATGCAGATAGGGTTCTCTAGTGCCAGCCTCCTTCAAAGAGCTCTTCCCTACTATTCGAATCCATCCGACGAAAGTGTACTGGTCGAAGCTCACCGCCCCATTTACCGAATTCGACCAGACAGTGGACCCAATCACATGGGGTTTCACGAGGGAAGGGTTCAAATCCATCAAATTCCTTGTCAAGCCGAAAAGACGTTCGAAAATAGCTTATTTCAGCCAAACGCAGGTCATTCTGAGCTAATATGAATGATGGGCCGGAAGGGATTTGAACCCTCGACCTCTCGATTATCAGTCGAGTGCTCTAGCCAAGCTGCTCTCGCAGGTTTGCGATCTGAGCTACCGGCCCACGATAAGGGGGCGAAGCTTTCCCGCTATAAGCGTGACAAGGAATAATCTCGTTCGTTGCAGAACCGACGAGTGCTGACAAGATATTATTAGTCGAGTGAGCATGGCTCGAGTATCTTGCCAAACCCAAGCCGGAGACTCGAAGGAAGAGTCGCGATCGTGACAGGGGCATCGAGGGGGATAGGGCACGCGATATCCAAGAAGTTCGCTGAGGAGGGAGCCAAGCTGGCCCTGAACTACAACGCATCGCAGAAGGAGGTCGAGGAACTCCAGCGAGAGATAAAGTCGATGGGTGGGGATTCCATAGTTGTTCAAGGGGACGTCTCGAAGCAGTCGGATGTGGCCAGAGTCATCGAGTCGTCGGTCAAATCGTTCGGTCGTATCGACGTGCTCGTGAACAACGCGGGCATAATCTTCCGGAAGAAAATCCTCGAGTCGGTCGAGGAGGAATGGGACAGGACGATTGACGTGAACGTGAAGAGCGTCTATCTGTTGACGAAGGCGGTGGCACCCATCATGATCAAGCAAGGAAAAGGGAAAATCGTCAACATCTCGTCGATATCCGGCCTAAATGGTCCGCTATCCGCGATCGAGATTCCGGACTACGCCGCATCCAAGGCTGCCGTCGTCGGACTGACGAAGAGTTTGGCGCTCAACCTCGCTCCCACCATCAACGTGAACGTGGTCTGCCCCGGCGCGACAGAAACGGACATGTTCAGCAAGATGAGCCAGGAGGCCAAGACTCTCAGGATTGCAGAGACTCCGCTCGGAAGGTTTGGGAAGCCGGTAGAGGTGGCTAACGCGGTGCTTTTCCTTGCGTCGGATGAGTCTGATTTCGTGACAGGAGAGACAATCGTCGTCTCCGGCGGAAGAGGGATGCTGTAGCAACCCTCAACAGTCTTATTATGCTCAGGAGCGAGCGCGGCCCGATGAGCCAGTAGTTCAGCGGTACGAACACCCGCCTTGCACCTCGGCACCACTGGGGCTGATTTTATGTAGAGAATATCGGGAGAGGAAATTTCCAGTCGATAACTTTACGACACTCATTCGGTCTAAAATAGTCTATGCTCCTCAGTCTTATGTTCTGAGTATTTGTGGAATGATGTTCAAAGTGTTGCCGACAGTTCGGATAGCTGACCAATTCGTCAGAGTTGATTTTCCCTCGTAAGGCACTATGGTTCAACGTCAAAGGACTTATGGCATCGTCTCAACGGCGAAGTTGAACTTGAGTAACTCATCCCAAGGATTGAATGCTACCACTGTGTAGTTCCCTGGCGTTAGTTGGTGATAAGTGGCATTGATCCAAGGTTCGCTTGTGTCTGGGCTAGTCCAGTAGCCTCCAATACTGAAGGTCTCGGTAATAATCTGGGAGGCACCAAACTGGTAAGACTGGCTTGAGGGATTGCTGGTGCTGCAAACCGTGTTGGTGCCGTTGATGTCATTCACCTGCATTGCATATCCTGAGCTATTGAGCAAGAGCACAAATTCCGGCGCGTAGTCGGAAGGCAGGAAGCAACTTGAAAATGCAGGCAAGATGTAATCGGCTCGGGCAAATCCCTGATTCAATGAGGGGAACCCGGACGGAAGATTTGGATAATCCGTGTAGTTTACTGTCCTCAATTGTGCAATCGGGTTTATCAGCGAAATATTGACAGTTTGATTGCTTCCTACCGAGATTATCGAATTAGCCGAGAGCCCAAGGGTCATTCCGACGTCGCAGTTAGTCGTGTACGAAACTGTCGCATTGGAAGATGGGAGGGTGCACGCGAGTGTTTGATAAATCGTCGATGTTGTTGTCATAGTTTGTACTTGCACGTAAGTTGGTCCCGTGATAGTTACTGTAGAGATGCTCAGTTCCGTAGTCGTCTTAGAAGTCACCTGTGACAAAGAATAAGATACCGCTACGGCTGAGACTACAATCAATCCTATCACTATTGTAGTTAACCTGTGGATGAGTCGGTTATTCGGTTGATTCAAACCGCACCTTCCCCAAGCAAGTTTGTATCTCGATGGTGATGATTAATGCTTTTGTCCGAACGTCTGGTGAAACTGCACTCAATCGTCTTCATTTATGTTCGATTGTAAACAAACTCGAAAGGGCAAACGTTCCCGCCACATTAAATACGCCAATTCATGCGGGATTCACCGATGGGCCGGTAGTTCAGCGGTACGAACGCCCGCCTTGCACGCGGGAGAAGGCAGAGATGCCTCCCGATGCCGAGGGTCCGAATCCCTCCCGGTCCACCATATTCTTACCTTTCAATGAGGGAACATCTGGAGTGGATAATGACCCGGAAGTGATGGTCCTATTCCCAGAGCGATGCCAGCTGCCTAGACCTTGAACCCGTAGAGGTGGGACGTATCTCTTTGTGGGCTTCAGTAACTCTACGACCTCACGAAGAAACGTCCCAGTATTCTCCGCGTGACTCCTTCCGATAGGTAACCCACGCAGCTCCCGCCACACGCCTCAGAGCGGCGGTTCCCCCGGTTTACTCGACCCTCAGCCTGACGCCTGCGCTCCCGCCCTGCCGCTTCTCGAAGGTTATCTCGAGTATACCGTTGTTGTAGCTGGACTTGGCTCCATCTAGAATTGCGGTCTCGGGCAGCTGCAGTCGCTTCTCGTACTTCCGGTCCGCAGTGTCGACCGCTATCGTGAGAACCCGGCCGTCGACGTGGATATCGATGTCCTCCTTCCGCACTCCTGGAATCTCAGCGATTATCCTCACCTGTTTCTCCCCTTCGACCACGTCCACGAGAGGTTCCCTCTTGTCGGTGATCCCCTTGAGGGGTTCGCTGCTGCGTTTCACGTTCCCGAACTCGCGGATGACCGGTTTGCCATCGGGGCCTATCGTCATCGAGTACCCGTAGACTATCGGACCTATCTCCTTCTTGACACTACCGTCAGAGGACTGCTGCTCTCTGACGAGGTCCTTGGGCACCTGTTTCTCAATGTCCTTGAACTCCATGAACTCTTTCTCCATTTCCTTCATCATCTCGTTTATGTCGGGAAAAGACCACGGCCCGAAGGGCATCATCTTCCGCCACCTGGTCGGCCAATCGTCGTTGTCGTCTTCGGACAATTTCTATCGTAATGAGCAGAGGCTGCAAAAGTATAAGTTTTTTCGCGAAATGTTTTTAGGCCCCTCGGACAGGGAAAATTCCTGAAGGCGCACGGTTTGAATCTGTATCTGAAAATGACTGCACTCTTTTTCGTGCTTACCGGCCTCTTGATGCTGGTCGGGTACGCGATTGGCTTGTACTTCGGAGACCCGCTAGGCTTTATGTTCATAGGACTGATTTTCGCGGGCGGCATCAACTTCGCGTCCTACTTCTGGAGTGATAAGATTGTTGTGAAGATGAGCGGCGCCAAGCTCATCCAAGAGAGCGACAACCCGACGCTGTACGCCGTCGTGAGGAAGATAGCCAACGAAGCGCAGATACCGATGCCCAAGGTGGGCATCGTAAACTCACCGCAGCCCAACGCCTTCGCGACGGGCCGGGGGCCGAACAAGGCAGTGGTGGTGGCGACATCGAGCATACTCTCTACGCTCACTCAGCCCGAACTCGAGGCGGTCATCGGGCACGAGATTGGGCACGTGGTGCACAGGGATGTCCTGACGTCGAGCGTCGCTGCGACTATGGCGGGAGTGATATCGTACGTCGGAAACATAGCGCTCTGGTCGATGATGTTTGGAGGGTACGGTGGGAACCGTAACGGGGCGAACCCGTTCATGCTCATTGCGGCCATAGTGCTGGTCCCGCTCGGTGCCACCTTCGTGAGGCTCGGGATAT
>JASHZW010000108.1 GCA_030042335.1 Nitrososphaerales archaeon | reverse complement strand
TCAAGCCGGGCGACGTCGAGAATGCACGCCCCAGCTCGCCGGAGCTGGTAGGGCGCGAGCGCCTCAGCCGTGAGGGAGAGGTCGCCGACCTCTTCTCCCTGAGAGTCCACGCCGACAAACCTGAAGCCGGAAGCCGTCGCCTCCAGCCGGACCTCCGAAGCCAGGGGTCCGAGCATTCGGGCGGCCTCGCGGAACGTTGAGGCCGGCATCTCGCCGTTCACCTCTGGGATTGGTAGGGTGGTACGGGCCGGAGCGGGTTCGTGGTCTTCCGGTTCTCCCATGGACCCTCGGGACAGCGAGAGTCATACATACATATGACACTTGTTGCCGTCGCGTTTGAAACACGGAACGAGTGACAGCGCTAGTCGAGAGCCAGGATCTCTTTGCGAAACAAGATCGTCAAAGACGACGGAAATGCAGCCGTAATCGGGTCTTGCCGGGCAGACTTCCAGCTAAACGTAAGGGCCATTACCTTTACCTTCAAGCACGAGCACGTCGCTGTTTCGACGCTTTGGCTGGTCGGTCGGATGCATCGCCGCGGCGGTTCACTCGTCACCTCCCCACGAAGAGTAGGGGGTCTGAGAGGATTGGCGAATCCCGTCGACAGAAGGCCAGTATACGCCCCCCCGACGTAAGGCCCCGGGGTCGGGGGGCGCGAGAAGGATCTGGCCGGGGCTGTCCGGGTGTACGCCGTATCCGTGCGCGCGGTTCCCCGTGCCCGGTCTAGACGGTCTCCCCCTCTCTTCGAACAGAAGCATCATCTCCCGCGGTGTGAATGGAGCGGTGATGGAGCGGTTCGCTCGATTCTGGACAGCGACCGACTTGGTGATTGGGAGGGGCTTCGGTGCCGCAAACGCCGTGGAGCTTTCGGCGGCTGCCGGCATTCCAGCTGATCCCCCGGTCCGAAGTGCTACCCTTGCTGACAACGGCTCACCCGGGAAGCCATCTACCACTCCATGGAGACTCTACGTGAACCGGGAAGACAATCCGGATGGGCGGCCGACGGAGGTGGCCATTGATGACATCACCGCGCAACGCGTTCTCCGAGTGGGGGGCTTCGTACCGGCTACCCTCGAAGATGGGCAACGGATCTGGTTACTTGACCCAAGGCCGCGGGTCAAAGACCGTCCACAGCAGTAACAGCCAGCCCGTGGATCGTTCCCCCTCGTCGGGGACTCACCCTGTGCCAGGCAGGGGCCCGGTAGGGCATGCAGCACATTTGCGCATCGGCGCCATCTGTCCCCGCGGAGAACCTGGAGTTCCGCTACCGCAGCCGATGTTAGCGCCCTTGACGCGAGGCTGAGATCTCCTTAGGGTAGATCTTTGCTCTTCGATTGACTCGAAATGGCGGCTGGATATTCAAGTCCGGCTACCTAGCGAGAAACAGCCGAGCAGGAGAAACCCCCGTCCGTGTCCTCGGAAGGCTCCCTGCTTACAAGGGGACGATTTCGTGCGCCAAAGGCTGTGGGGGCTGGTCCTAATGGTGCAGCTTGCGGCCCGCCGCCGGCAGCCTTAGCCGGTTCTTGGCTCGGCGGGAGGTGGCGGGGCACCTTTGACTCCGGCTCCTTCCTCAGCCTCTTCTGGCCGCGCGAAGTTGAACCCGATCTTCAGCCGAAGAGATTCCCTGTGCTCTTCGTCAAGTTGGAGCATCTTCATCTCGAGCTGTAGCAACGGCCGGTCGACGAAGTGCAGGATTGTGAAGTCGGCGACGAGGGCTTCGGCAATCACTCCGTCCTGTGGAGCATAGTGATAGAGGTTCAGGTAGTCGCGGCGTCCGGGTTCGGGGACACGGTTGAGCGCTTCAAGGCTCCCGAGCTCTGCCTCGACCTCGGCCCGGAGCTTCGGCCCAACGGGCTGCAGAGGCGTTACTATCACCCGCTTCCGTTTTCCCGCGTTCTTGAAGGTCACGTCGCAGGAGTGAGAGACCAGGATAACCGTCATGCTCCGCTCCTTCCACCTCGCCGCCCACGTCAACCCCGAGTGCAAGCCTCCCGACTCGGGGTCCTTCGTCAGCCCGCTCCAATAGCTAATCGGCACGCCCTTGAGGACGTCCCCTTGCAGGAAGTCTGACTCGGGCGTGCCGGAGTACATCCGGCGGCTCAGGGTTCGTCGAGGTAAAGAAAGTCGACCGGGCCGAGGCGTGTATCCATGTCCGATAGGAACGCGGTAACCGTTCCGGCGGACATGCGCGTTAGGACTCCTGAGTCCGGCTCGAGCCGCTCTTCCGCCCGCCGGCGCGCGTCCCAAGCGATAGCGCACTGCTCCATGACCTCGGTCATGCGGTCGAGGAACTCCTTGTACCGAGGGGAGATCACCTCGTGCCACTGGCCGGGTCCAATGAGGAACGGCTCGGCCGGGGAGTAACCGACTGCAAACTCCGCAGCTTTGGCGACGGAGGGTTTCCCAGACACCAGCGACACTACCCACCACCGACGCGCAGTGCTGCGGACTTCACCGCTTCGATGAGCCGACGCATGTCGGCCGCGAGTTCTCTCATGGCTTCGCCAAGCTTGATGCGGTCCTCCGCTCCGAGCTTGCTGGGGTCCGCGCTGCTCACCGCACCCAAACGTAGGGAGACCTTGACAAAGATCGGTGCAACCTCCGGCCCCATCGCTTCGAGAAGCTTTCCGATGTCGGTCTCGAGCATGGCCTTTCCCATCGCTTCCATTGTGATCCCGGTCGCCTTCTCGAACCGGCCGGATTCACCAACGAAGGACCCCAATGCGTCCATCACGTCGGCCGACGACGTGAGGAAGGACTCGAAGGAAGCGAGCACCTGCTCCCTCTGGGAGACCTCAGCCGGCGTCCTACGGGCAATCTCTGTGTTAGTAGTCGCCACCTGACTCCCCGCGTCGCGTACGGATTCTAGTAGATAAATCGACTACGGCAGTGGACGGCGGTCGCGTTTCCCCGCCTTTCTTGAGCCAGTCTCACCGGGGCGAGCCCCGCCATCGTGCTAAAGCTCGCCATTTGCGTATCGCTTGTCCGCGGACGGTGTCGCGACCCCGTCCACCGGCTCCCTAGGGCACCGACCCCCCGGACCCTCAGATAACGGGAGGGGCCTCGAAAACCCCTGATGGGGCCGCCGTGGCGCCTTCATCGCGGCTACTACCTGCAGGGAGCAGTTCGTTAGGCGCTCGGATTTCAGCGCCGAATTGCCCCCGGGAGTCCCTGTTGGTCAGCCTTCACTCACCTGTTCCGGCCAAATCAAGTCTTAAGGCCGGCGAGGCATCAGGCTCGTGATGCGCGAAGATCTGGTGGTGGAAGCCGTAGCTCGCTGGTTCCGACGCGAATACGGAGCGGGAGTCTACTGTGGGGAGTGCACCACTCGGGCAGGGAAACGGGCAGACCTGGTCTACGCTCGGCGGGCTGACTGCGTGCACGTTGTGGAGGCGAAGGCCCATTGGGAGGACATGGGTCAGGCCTTCCGACAGTTGAGCTACTACCCAGCGAATTACAAGTGGTTCGCGCTCCCTGAGGAGGAGTATGAGTCCTCCGGCGGTGGTATCGCGTCGGAATGCTCTTCTCGAGGTTACGGGTTACTACTCACTTCCGGCTCCGTAGATCGCCTTTCTGTC
>JASHZW010000107.1 GCA_030042335.1 Nitrososphaerales archaeon | reverse complement strand
CGTCGGCCGTCACCGCATACGTCGTCCCTACCGGAGGAACGCTCGTGCTGTGTGATGCAGGGAGAGCTTTGAGGTGGTACCTCACGGGGAAGCACGAAGCGAGCTCGGACGACCTCTTGTCCAGTCCGCTATTGCCGGTGAAGGGGACATAGTTGAAGGGGACCAGCGCCTCGTTGTAGTCGGCACCATGAAGGTGGACTACGGCATCTCCTTTGGCCGCGATCTCGTGTAGGATCTTGTAAGCGATCTGGAACGTCACCGTCGCATCGACCTGACCGGGATAGGCACCGTACGGGTTGACCTGATCAATCGGGTTTACGAAAAGATACCTTGCGTCGAACGCGACCGGATTGGCAAGGGGAACGACGATCACGGTCCCCGATATCTCGGAAGCCTTCAGGTCGTGAGCGACCTTGACAGCGCCGACGATCCCGGCGTACTCACAGCCATGCTCTCCCGCGACGACAACTAGCGTCGGTCCGGGCTTCAGGCCTTGGATGATGGTGACGGGAAGCTCGATCCGGCTCGCCGCTCTTTCAGCGACCACGTAGCGGCCGTGTACGCTCTCCCCAGGGACCGCGCTGATTTCCCCGATGCGTATCGGTGATTCCAACGGCAGGCCGACTGCCCGTGTCCTGATTTAAGTTGGGGGATGACTTACCAGGTTATCCCGCGTCCTCTGATTCAGCGACTACGTTTGCGCGAGATGTCGCGAAACGTCTCATCCATGATGTCCATCCCTGTCTTGGCATGATTCTCAGAGATGTTGAGCGCGGGCGTTATCCTGAAGACGTTCCCGAACAGACCATCGTGGGCGGTGAGCAGGCCTTTCTCGAAGGCCAGTCTGCAGATCTTGCGTGCCATCCCCGCGTCGGCGCGCTTCGATGCCTTGGATTCGACGACCTCCAACCCTATCAGCAGCCCGAGGCCCCTCACATCGCCGATAATTTCGTACTCCTCCCCCATCTGTTCATACCTGCGCTTCATCATTCCCCCCACGGCCGCCGCGTTCTCGCAGGCCGCTTCCTTCTCCAGGGTTTCGATCATCGCAAGAGCTCCGGCGCACCCAAGCAGGTGTCCGGCGCCGGTGATGACGTGCGAGCCATGCGGCCAGTCCATAATCTCGCTCCTCGATACGCATGCGCTTACGGGTGTACCACCTCCCAACGGCTTGCCTAGCAACACGATATCGGGGTCGAGACCCCAGTGTTCCGAAGCGAACATCTTCCCGGTCCTGCCGAACCCTGTTTGAACCTCATCCACGATGAAGAGGATTCCATGCTTGCGGCATATCTCCTGCAGCCTCTGCAGGAACCCATCGGGAGGCACAAGGACGCCTGCATCCCCTTGTATGGGTTCGACGATGACCCCCGCCACCTCTTCTGGAGGGGTGGTCGTGTGAAAGACGTAGTGCTCAAGATAATCCAGGATCGAATCTCCGTCTAGCCCGCGCCCTCCCGCCCGATACGGATAGGGATACGGGATGTGCGTCACACCGGGAACCAACGGCGTGTACCCCTCGACGGTCCCTGCGCTGTATCCCGAAACCGAGAGAGCCCCATACGTCGCGAGGCCGTGGTTGGCCCCCAGAAATGAGATGAAATGCTTCCTCTTCGTATGCCATCTGGCCAGTTTCATGGCCGTGTCCGTCGCATCGGCGCCCGACAGGCCGAGGAAGACCTTCCTGGGGCCACTGCCAGGAGACATCGAGGCAAGCTTCTCGCACAGCTCCACGACCTTGTCGTTGTAGAAGTACCCCGGGATAGGCTGGTAGGTCGCCATCCTTTCCACCTGTCTCCTCAGCGCTCGCAGGATCATCGGGTGGTCAATCCCGAGGGCCTGCGTCGCGGCGCCTGCGTTGAAGTCCAGGAATACGTTGCCGTCGACGTCTTCGATGAACGAGCCTTCCCCGCGCTCTATCACCAGCGGAAGATAGCGCCAGTTGGACTGCGACACCACCTTTTCATCGCGTCGGATGATTCGCCTCGCCTTTGGTCCCGGGGGCTTGACGAGTATCGAAGGTCCCGTGTATCTCATTTTGGGCGCGTTGAATTCCCCCGAAATCGGGATATTCGATAAAAACATTCATATTTTCCGCGCGGCGCGGCATCGCGATTAACGAGTTGGGAGACGCCAAAATTGTTACTCCGCCTCCGGGCCCAAACGCCCGAAAGCTTATCGAAAGGGAGCTCAAGCTCCTTCACCAGCCTTCGATAGACCGGGTCTACCCGATATTCACCAAGAAGATCGACGGGGCCGTGGTCGAGGATGTCGACGGCAACCGGTTCTTGGATTTCGCGATCGGTTCAGGAAGCATGTCCTTGGGAGGCGCGCCAAGAGAACTTGTCAAGACGGTCTCCGAAAGAGCCGAGGAGCTCGCTCACGGTTCCTATCCGTATCTCAACCCGACCGTAATCGAGTTCGCGGAGAAGCTGACCTCCATAGCTCCGGGCCCGAGCAAGAAGATGATCGCGATGCTCGCCACCGGAAGCGAGGCCGTCGACTTTGCTTTCAGGGTTGGCAGGGGTTATCAGCGAAAGCCGCAGTTCCTGAGCTTCATCGGGGGTCACCACGGCTTCTCGCTGGGAGCCCTAGCCGTCTCAGGCCACTATGCCGCGATGTTCCGGAACCACCCGCATCTGGTCCCTGGGGTGACCCATGCCCCCTACGCTTACTGTTACCGGTGTCCATTCAAGCTGGAGTATCCGAGCTGCGGCCTGGCGTGCGCTGAGTACATCGAAGAGACCCTGCTGACCACGATATCCCCGCCTGAGAACACGGCCGGGCTCATCGTCGAACCTATCCAGGGGCCTGCCGGTATCATCCCTCCGCCGGAGGGTTGGTTGGAGAAGGTCTACGATATCTGCAGGAGGAACGGAATCCTCTACATCGATGACGAGGTGTTCACCGGGCTTGGCAGGACGGGGAAGATGTTCGCCATAGAGGACCATCCGATGATTGATCCGGACATGATAATACTCGGCAAGACCCTGGGCGGGGGCATGCTTCCCATGAGCGCGGTCATAATGAACGAGAAGATCGCGATGGGCATCGAACCGGGGGCGACGTCGAGCACTCTCCACGGATACCCTCTGGGTGCCGCCGTGGCTACGAAGGTCATAGAGACGATAGAGGACAATGATTTCCCAGCCAAGAACGCGCGCGAGGGCGAGTACATGCTGAAACGCTGTCTTGAGATGCAGGAGAAACACGCATGGATCGGAGACGTACGGGGCAAAGGGCTCATGGTCGCTCTTGAGTTCGTCAAGGAGAGGAAGACGAAGGAGCCCCTCAGAAAGGAAGTCAGGGATATTGCATGGCGTGCGGCCCAGAAGGGGCTCATCTTCGAGTGGTTCGGGCTGAAGGGCAACGTCATCAAACTTTACCCCAACTACTTCGTCACGCGAGCCCAGCTCGACGAGGGACTCGATATTCTGGATCAAGCGATAACGGACGTGGAACGGGGGATACTTTCTCCTACAGACTTCGAGCAGGCGTATGTAGTCTCGGCCGGCTGGATGTAGTACGAGGTCGTTGCATCGGCGCGCCCAC
>JASHZW010000106.1 GCA_030042335.1 Nitrososphaerales archaeon | reverse complement strand
CGTCTCGCGCTCGCTCTCGCCAGTGATGATGAACGCCGCCTTCGCTGAACTGAAGATTGACGCAAACTACCAGGCAGTGAGCCTCTCGAGAGAGGAGTTCACCGCGAAGTTCCCGGAGCTCAAGCGTGAGTCGAGCGGGATGAACGTGACGATACCATACAAGTCGGACGTGATCCCGCTTATCGACGAGCTCGACGAGGTCTCCTCCAGGATAGGGGCTGTGAACGTGATCAAGCATTCCGGTTCAAGATACCTCGGGTATAACACAGACGCGGGAGGCATAGTGAACTCGCTCAAAGAGCACGGAAAGGGAGCTCCGCGCAGGGCGCTTCTCATCGGCGCCGGCGGGGCGGGAAGGGCCTTCTGCGAAGCCATGGATGAACTCCGCTGCGCTTCGATAACAGTGGCCGTCAGGGATTCGGCGCGAGGAGAGAAGTTCATCGGGGAAATGAGTCGGACATTCCCAGACATGAAGTTCGGTTTCGCCACGCTCTCACGGCTCACGCAGGCTGATGCTGACCTGATCTTCAACGCCACGCCGATAGGCTCTGGCGAGAACGCCCTTCCAGACCAACTCAAGCGGGTTATCTATGGGCAGGCAACAGTGTTCGACGCCGTGTACAGACCGATGAAGACCGACCTTCTGAAGACTGCGGAGCTGAGAGGCTGCTCAGTAATATACGGATATGAAATGCTCCTTCACCAGGGAGCCTTGGCTTTCGAGATATGGACCGGGAGAAAGGCGCCGGTAGAGACCATGAAAAAGGCGCTGCTTGACTCACTGGAGGTGGCAGCTTGAAGGGCAAGGGTTCAGTCTTCGGAGCGGTCAGCATAGTCAACGCCATCGCCGGCGGGAAGGGCGTCACCGCGAGCATCAAGCTTGGGACGGAGGCGACGGCGGAGCTGCAGAACGCCCCCGGAGAGTGGAAGTTCTCCACCAACGGCAAACCGGCAGAGTCGAAGCTGGCTCAGGAGACGGTCGCGCTCGCGCTCAAGATGGCCGGGAAGGACGCGACCCAGTACAGCGGGACAGTGGAGACCCAGTCCCCGCTGCCAATAGGGATGGGCCTCAAGACGTCATCGTCGGCTTCCTCAGCTATAGCGATCGCCGTGTTCGCCGCACTGGGGCAGAAAGCTTTCGACCCCCAGAAGATAATGCTGTGCAGCGTAGAGGCATCGCTGGCAAGCGGAGCCTCTATCACAGGGGCGATGGACGACTCTGCCGCGTGTCTCCTCGGGGGGATCAACCTCGTGGACAACCTCGGCAGGAAGGTGGAGCGTTCCAAGCTCTTCGACAGACCTCTCAAGATCCTCATCCACGTGCCGAACTCCCAGAGCCGTAGGACGTCCGTCGATACGGCCGAGGTGAGGAAGCTGGGCAGGGTCGCCGAGGTGCTCTACAAGATGTGCATGGAAGGAGACCTCTGGCGGGCGATGACGCTCAACGGTACGTTGTACTCGGCCATCTACGGCTACGATGGAAGGGCCGCTCTGCAGGCGGTGGAGCACGGGGCGCTGGGTGCTTCGCTCACAGGGACAGGCCCGGCGACAGCCGCGGTCTTCGAGCCGAAGATGGTGGACGAGATCAGGAAGCTGACCGAGGCCTGGAGGGTCGACGGCAGCACGGTCATCGAGACCGATACCAACAACGAGCACGGAAGGATTCAGTCCCTTGACTAGCACCGTGACCGTCTCGCAAGGGAGGCTCGAGGGCGCTGTCTCGCTCCCCCCGAGCAAGAGTTACACGCACAGGGCCGTGCTGATGGCCAGTCTCTCCGACGGCCGGTCCGAGGTCTCCAACGTCCTCTTCTCGCGCGACACCAACGCCACCATCGCGGCGTGCAAGGCCATGGGCGCCGTGATAGAGCAGTCAGGAAACACCCTCACGATAGCAGGCACGTCACCTCGCATCCCGGAGGACGTAGTCAACGTCGAGAACTCTGGGACGACGCTCAGGTTCATGACGTCAACGTTTGCTGCGGCGCCGGAAGGTTTCGTGGTGCTGACCGGCGACTCGAGCATAAGGAGGAGGCCGATGCAGCCGCTCCTGGAAACACTGAAGGAGCTCGGGGTCGACGCGTGGACCACCAGAGGTAATGGCTGCGCGCCCGTGGTCGTGAAGGCCGGCGGGATAAAGGGCGGAAGCGCCACGATCAGGGGTGACGTCTCGTCGCAGTTCGTCTCGTCGCTGCTGATTTCAACGCCGATGGCGTCCCACGACACGTCGCTGGCTGTCGCTGACGCGGTTTCGAGACCATACATCGAGGCTACGCTGACGCTTTCGAGGCTCTTCGGGGTAAACGTGGAGAGGGAGGCTTACACAAGGTTCGACATCGAGGCAGGACAGAAGTACAGGCATGCCGACTTTGCGGTGCCTGCGGACTTCAGTTCGGCCTCGTTCATAGTCGCGGCAGTCGGACTCGTGGGGGGCAGGGTGACACTCCAGAACCTCAACGCATCCCTCCCGCAGGGCGATTCGGCCATCCTGAAGATAGCGGAGGGGATGGGTGTGAAGGTCAGGGAAGGAGGCAACTCCGTGACGGTTGAGTCGGACGGCAGCAAGCTCAAGGGAGGCACTTTCAACCTTGGGGATACCCCGGATCTTCTGCCGGTGGTAGCGGCGCTGGCGCTGAGGAGCGAATCTCCGGTAGAGGTGGTAGGGACCGCTCACGCGAGGTTCAAGGAGACCGACAGGATAGCGATTCTGGCGAAGGAACTTTCGAAGCTCGGCGTGAAGATCGAGGAGCGTCGCGATGGCATGAAGATATTCCCTGGTCCAGAGATGAGGCGGGTTCTCCTTGACGCTCACGACGACCATAGGATGTTCATGGCCTTCTCGCTCGCCTCGATGCTGGTCCCTGGCGGGATACCGGTGGTCGGTGCCGAGAGTCTGGACGTCTCATATCCGACCTTCCTCAAGGACATCGAGAGGCTCGGAGCCAAAGTGAACAACGAATGACGGGAAACATCGTCGGCGAGAGGTTCGTGCTGGTCAGCTTTGGCGAGAGCCACGGGAAGTGCGTGGGCGCTGTAGTCGACGGCTGCCCGGCCGGACTGGAGCTCTCGGAAGAGGACATCCAGAAGGACCTCGACCTCAGGAAGCCGGGTCAGTCGATCGTCACCACCCAGAGGAAGGAGGGGGACGCGGTCGAGATAATGAGCGGGACTTTCAGGGGCCGTACGACTGGGGCGCCGATAATGACGCTCATCCGGAACCAGGACCAGAATTCGAGCGCCTACGAGGCGCTCATAAACACGCCCAGGCCAGGGCACGCTGACGCGACGGCGAAGGCGAAGTACGGGGGTTTCAACGACTACAGGGGAGGGGGACGCTTCTCGGGACGCATCACGGCCACGTTCGTCATGGGCGGGGCGATAGCGAAGAAGCTGCTGCGAGAGGTCCTCGGCATCGAGATAATCGCGTACACTTCTGAGCTTGGGGGCCTGAAGTCTGCGGGATTCACTCTGGAGGACGCGAGGAAGAACAGGTACTCCAACGAGGTGAGGTCACCCGACCCCGTCATAGCGGAGGAGATGAAGAAGAAGGTCATCGAGATGAGGGGCAAGGGAGACAGCCTGGGTGGAATAGTGGAGTGCGTCGCGCTGAACGTGCCTCCCGGACTCGGGGAGCCGGTCTTCGGGTCGCTCGACTCCGACCTGGCGCGCATTGCGCTGTCTATCCCGGCCGTCAAGGGGGTCGAGTTCGGCTCCGGATTCGACTCGACGAGGAGGACGGGTACGCAGAATAACGACCTGTTCTCGATGAAGGACGGGAAGCTCGTCTCAGAGACAAACAACGCCGGCGGGATTCTGGGCGGGATATCGAGCGGGATGCCCCTGGTCTACAGGATCGCGTTCAAGCCGGCGGCATCGATTGCGGCGAAACAGAGGACGTACGATACCGCGAAGAAAGAGCAGGTCGACCTTGTCGTGCCGGGGAGGCACGATCCCACGGTGGTCCCGAGGGCGGTGCCTGTGGTGGAGAGCGTGACCGCGCTCGTGCTCGCCGACCATGCCATCAGGGGCGGCTTTATCACGCCCATCGTCGGGCGGGTGGAGTGATATGAGCTCGGAGAAGGAACTCGAGGAACTCAGGGTCGCGATAGCGGACAAGACGAGGGAGATAATCGACCTCGTCGCCGCGAGGAACGACCTCGCGAAGAAGGTCGGCGCGATCAAGATGAGGGACTCGCTGCCCCTCGAGGACTCGAGGGTGGAGGACTCGCTCGTCAAGCTCGTGCTGCGGGAGGGCGAGGAGAAGGGAGTCGACAGACAGACGGGACTCAAGATACTCAGCGCGCTGCTTGCAGACGGCAAGCGGGTCCAGGGCTTCCAGACGGCCAAGCCGCTCGTCACTCCGACGACGATGGCGAACAAGGCCCGTCAGCTGGAGGCGGAGGGGAAACAGGTCCTCAGGCTGGATGTCGGCGAACCCGACTTCCACCCGCCCAGGGTGGTCCTCGACGCCACCTCCGAGGCGCTCTACGGCTTCAAGACCCATTACACGGCGACGAGGGGCATCCCGCCGCTCGTCGAGGCCGTCAGACGTTACGTAGACCGGAAGCATCACTACGCTGTGAAGGACTCGCAGGTGATGATCAACCCCGGGGGAAGGTTCGGGGTGTACATGGCACTCTCGACCATCGTCAAGGAGGGGGAGAGTGCCATCGTCATCGAGCCCAACTGGCCCGCCTACAAGGAGGCCCTCCAATACATAGGAGCGCGGGCCATCACGGTCCGCACGACTCTCGAGGACCGCTGGCAGCCGTCGGTAGACGCGATTCGTGACGCGATAAGGCCCAACACCAAGGCCATAGTGCTGAGCTACCCTGCCAACCCGACTGGGGCGATGGTCTCGCCCGAGACCTTCGACGAAATCGTCGATGCTGCCAACGAGCACGGCCTCACCGTCATCAGCGACGAGATCTACACCGACTACTCCTACAGGCCCTGCCCGACAATCCTAGAGTCGCATGCGAAGAAGTTCATACTCACGGCGTCGTTCTCGAAGACCTGGGCGATGACTGGCTTCAGGGTTGGATACACCATATCCACAGAGGAGAACATCTCGAAGATGATCGCCATCCAGGCCCTCCTGCTCACCTGCGTACCCGAGTTCATTCAGCGCGGCGCGATAAAGGCGCTAGACGCCGGGAGCGACCCCGACGTGGCGCGCAATGCCGCTGCG
>JASHZW010000105.1 GCA_030042335.1 Nitrososphaerales archaeon | reverse complement strand
AGGCTCGACGTCCGAGTATGTCCTTGGCCTGCCCATGCATGATATAGTATACGGGTACGTGGCACTAAGTTTCATGAAGGTGCCCCGAGCGGGATTTGAACCCACGTCGCTACCTCGAGAGGGTAACATGCTTGACCGGGCTACACCATCGGGGCGGATTGGCGTGCCCCTTGGCAAGTCAGGATTAAAGCTTGCTCAGGGACAAGGCTCAGTTCTTCAGGACTGCCTTGGCGGCAAGCTTTACGTCGGATGGCTTGACCGTCTTCCTGCCGGCGTGCTTGGCCATCTCGATTGCTTGCTTGGCGACCTGAGTCCCGATGTCCTCAAGGACAGCCCTCAGTTCTATTGCAGCGTCATCGCCTACACGGTCGGCACCGGCCTTCTTTATCAAGCGGTATACTGCTGCTAAGCCAAACTCAGACTCAGACATGGCGATTTGGCGTTATTAGGCGAATAATTAAAGATTTAGTGTCAAAACGATTGCATCTCTGCTCCAATCCCGTTCGTCCCTATGATTTTGACCCCTTAGCCCAAAGAGGACGGAATAAGGGTGTAATCATGGGAGCAGTGTTCGAATTTGCACTCCCCAGAAAGCCTATACTAGGAGACCCTTCAGGAACGACGTTGGACCCGGTCGACGTTCACATCCATCTCCCGACCTACCCCGACCCAGAGGAGGTGGTCCGGGGTGCCAGGTCGACCGGGACGCTCCTTGTGTCCTGTACCGTCAACCTGGCCGAGGCGCCGGCCAACCTGAGGCTGAGGAAGGAGAACCCGGACCTCGTCCGGTGCTTCTTGGGGGTCCACCCATCCGATGCCGGTGAGGAGCTACCGGGCTCGGCTATGGCCGATCTGATAGCCTTGGCCGATGGGGTCGGAGAGATAGGCCTGGACCCCAAGTATTCGGACGCATCGCCAGGCGGCCGGCAGATGGAGGTGTTCAAAGACCAGCTCGCCCTTGCCGAGAGGTTCTGCAAGCCGGTGGAAGTCCACAGCAGGGGTGCCGAGGCCGCCTGTCTGGAGGTACTGTCGACTTTCAGGCTCAGATGGGTGCTCATGCACTGGTTCGAGGGTGAGGACCACTTAGGCGAGGTCGTCTCGAGAGGGTACTATGTCTCGGTCGGGCCGGCAATCCTCTACTCCAAGAGGGTTCGGAGGGTAGCTTCCAGGCTCCCTCTCGAGAGGCTTCTGACGGAGAGCGACGGTCCCGTAAGCTACAAAGCGCTGGGCGGCGCGGGAGGACCGAGCCTGATTCCCAGCGTGGTGTTCCGGCTGTCAGAGGAGAAACGTGTGGCCTTCGACGAGATGGCTCGGGAAGTCAGGGCCAACGCCGATCGTTTCCTGGGCGCCGGTGTCTGACTTAGGCGAACTTTGACCTGGACGCCCAGACCATGAGGGTCCCGGTATTGATCTCGTGCTTGTTTACTGTGTACCCGTAACCGTTGAGGATCGAGCGAAGGAAGGCGAACGTGCACTCGGTCGACTCTATCCTCCTCCCGGCACCAACAATCCGTATCTCTATCGAGCCCGGCGTCTTACCGTCTGAGACCTTCAGCTGCTTGAGCGGCAGCAGGAGAGCAAAGTCGCTGCCCAAGGAGGCGAGTTCACTTATGTCCGATGCGGCTATCTTGAGCACGCCGACGAGCCGGCTCCCAAGGTCGCCGAACATCTTGAGCACCCCTTCCTTGTCCTCGGCGTACTCCTTCGCCACCAGGTCGTCGACGAAATCGGAGGGGAAGGTGATCACGTCGACCTGCTTGAGCACGGTTATCGCCCGCCAAAGTCCGTAGAGCTCCGATGGGTCGCCACCCTCAGATGAGATCCGGGCCATGGTCGAGAGCGTCTCGTTGGCGAAGGCGAAGAGGGTCTTGTTACTGCGCTTCGCCTCGGAAGCGAAGTGCTCGAAGACAGCCTCGTCGACTGAGATGTTCGTCCGCCCCATGCGCGGAGGAGAGAGGGCAGCGCGCCGTATATAATCGCAACAGCATACAGATGCGTGCATCGCGCCGGATGGGGTTTTAGCAGCGGATTGGTCGCACCGGACGAGCATGAACAGAATTCAGGCGGCGAAGGCTGCGGTCTCAGCGGTATTGTTGATCTCCGCGTTGATCGGTTCGATAATGCTGCTGACCGACCGATTCCTCTGGTCTGCGGCACCGTCGCACGCCTACGGGCTCATAGTCTTCGTGGCGGTGGACGTAGGCCTTGCCGCGGCAATCTGGAGAGTGACCAGACTTGCTATCCTGGGCTCAGCCCTCCTTGGCCTCATACAGTTCGCGGCCATGGCGGGGGACGTCTTCGTAGGAGGACCGGTGAGCATGTCCACGGCCCTGTGGCGCCAGTACATCCTCGGCGACGTCTATTTCGTCGTACTGCTGGGGATGCAGCTCGTGGTCATCGTCGTGGCCCTTGTCGCCTTCTCCTTCCAGAGGGCTTTGAGGCCGGCCGCGCCCGGTGCATAGGGTCACCGGAGCCTCACGAGTGACCTGCGGCTTAAGACAGCAAGCTTAATCAAGCCTACCGCGAGCGGCGTAGGCACTTGGATAGAGTTCGGCGGATTTCGGAGGAGATAGTGGCAAAGTACCCCGGACTCTTCGGGGCCGATTACCAGCAGAACAAGGAACAATTGAACAAGGTAGCCATGGTCCACTCGAAGATGCTCAGGAACAAAATCGCAGGCTACATAACGAAGATGAACGGAAGAGAGGTGCAGGAGGAAGCGCCCGAGCTGCAGCAGGCGGAGTAGGCTTCGTGCCGACTAGGGATGCGATCAACCTCAAACTAATCCCAATAGAGGAACTCATCCCGCACGAGGAGACCGTCCCCTACCTCTCAGACAGGCTCTCCCGTAGGATGATCCGGGACAGCGTGCAGAGGGACCCCATCATCGTCGACGAGAAGACCCGGATAGTCCTTGATGGGATGCACAGGCTCGCTGCTCTGAAGAGGATGGGTGCCAAGAGCGCCGTTGGTTCTCTGGTAGACTACATGTCAGAGGACCTCAAGCTCTTCAGGTGGTACCGCTTCGTGGAGGACCCGACCGAAGAAGTCGTGGAGGCCGCGTTGAGGGAGCTGGGGACGGTTAAAGAGGTCTCCTTCTCTTGGGACGAGACTGCTCTCCAGTCTGGACTAACACTGACCTACCGCGGGAAGGCTTACTCTTCGGGGAAGAAGGAGAGTCCCGAGTCTATAATGGAAATCACCAGGAGGTTCGACAGGGCCGTCAGCAAACTGGGAGCGGCCGTGGGGTACGTGGATGAGAGCACGGCCTCCCCCGAACTGTTGAAGGGAAGCTACATGGCTCTGCTGACCCCGAGGCTCCAGAAGACGGACGTCGTCCGCGCTGCCACGGAGGGGAGGCTCTTCCCGCCGAAGACCACGCTCCACGTCCTTTCCGTCCGTCCGATGGGGATCAACTATCCCCTGGAGGACCTGCGGAGGAACAACGACATACTGGAGAGGATACTCTCCACCCGCACTCGGAGGAGGATAGAACCGCCTTCGTTTTATCGTGGC
>JASHZW010000104.1 GCA_030042335.1 Nitrososphaerales archaeon | reverse complement strand
AGGCAGACCGGGACAGACGTTCCTGGACCCCTTCTGTGGTACAGGGAGCCTTCTGCTCGAGGCGGCCGAGGTCGGGATGCGGCCCGTCGGGATAGACCTGCTTCAGAAGATGACTAGCGGAGCGATGCGAAACAGGGCCAAGTTCGGCCAAGAATGGCTCGGTGTGATAAGGGCCGATTCGAGACGGCCGCCTCTCGTGACGGCCGACGCGATCGCGACGGACATCCCCTACGGCAGGGTCTCGACGACCTCCGGTTCGTCGACGCCTCAGATCCTTGAGAACCTTATCAATGAGGCATCGTCCCTACTTGCAAGTGGAAGTAGGCTTGTCGTGATGCACCCCGAACCGCTCGCCGTCGAAGCTGGGAAGGATTTCCAGGTCGATGAGCAGCTACACATTCCGGTCCACAAGAAGCTAACCCGCACGATTACCGTGCTCAGGAGGTCCTAATCTTCACGAAGCTCGACGTTGCTTTCCTGGGCACCAGTTCAGCGACCCCAACCAAGACCAGGGGGCTACCATCCATCGCGATAACGAGAGACGGTCAGGTCACGCTGATGGACTGCGGTGAGGGTGCCCAGACCCGCTTCGTTCGGTACGGCTTGGGACTGAACAGGGAGATGGTCATACTCGTGACGCACCTCCACGGAGACCACGTCAACGGCTTGCTCGGCCTCTTGCAGACGATGAGCATGAGCCAGAGGATAAGGACGCTGACCATGGTGGCCCCGCGTGAGCTGTTCGAATGGCTCGAAGACACAGCGAGGACGCTCCACATTGGGCTTTCGTTCCAGATCTTCGCGATTCCGGTGAAGTCAGGGGTGGTGCTCAGGGGAAAGGATTTCCGGGTGAGAGCGAGCAAGGCGGATCATTCAATCCCTGCTTGGTCCTACATCTTCGAGGAGCTGCCTCGCCCCGGCGTGTTCGATCCTGCGAAGGCTCTCGCCCTGGGGATACCGGAAGGGAAGAAATGGTCGAGCTTGCAGAGGGGGAGGAGCGTCACGGTCGACGGGCGGAAGATCGTGCCTCGGCAGGTGGTGGGGGAACCCAGGCCCGGGCGGAGAATCGGCTATTCCGGCGATACGAGACCGACGAAGCGGCTCGAGAGGTTCTTCTCGGGGGTGGACCTGCTCATCTTCGACTCGACGTTCGAGGCAAGGGATGAGGACAAGGCGGTCGAGCGGAAGCACAGTACCTCGGTCGAGGCCGCGACCCTTGCCAAGAGGGCCGGCGTGAAGAAGCTGGTGCTGACACATTTCAGTGCCAGGTACAGATCGACCAGGACCCTGCTGCGACAGGCGGTAGCCGTCTTCCCAAACACGGTAGCGGCTAGGGATGGGCTTGTGATTGAGGTTCCACGGACTGATAAAGAGTAAGCCAGTCGATTACGCCCTGAGGGTCTCTTGTAGCTAGTTCGAGGACGAGCGGGCCCAGGGGTGACTCCTCTGCCGTCGAGACCGTTGCTATCACCCCGACGAATGCCGCCTGCCGGTTGAAGAGGATGTGGAGGGTACCGTCCTCTGCGTTGCGCAAGAGGATTCTACGCGCAGCGTCCCTGACGTGCCTGTCCCTGAGCTGGTCGTGTACCTTCTGCAGGCAGCGGAGGCCCGAAGACCGTAGCACTATCGAGCTGTCGCTCTTCTGGATACTGTAGTCGCATTCCCCTAGGACGTTGCGGGCCGCCTGGAGGACCTTCTCGGGGTCCTCGGAAGGCGAGATCTCCGCACGAAGGACTAGCCGTGCAGAATCATCTTCCAAGCGGCTTCATCCACTCGGTGACAATTCTTGAGGCCTCCGCGCCGAGTTGGTCAATCGATATCGTTTCGTTGGAGACGACATTGTCCGCGAGGGCTATCGCCGCACCTATCCCTATTGAGAGCTCGCGGTCGTCCCTGATGTTGAAGCTCTCGACTGTCACCGGGTCGTCGGTCCTTCCCCGTGCCTTTAGCAGTTCGAATCTCCTCCTAGGCGAAGCCCAGATGGCCAGCACCTTGACGCCGCCGTTGTCCCTGAAGAGCTCGACCTCGGCCGTGGATCGGATGCCGTCGACGATGACCGTCTCGGCTGACATCGAACGGATGCTGCGAAGACAGAGCTCGGCCACCGCTGCAGAGCCGAACGTCTCCCTGAGCTCGCGCATGACCGAGCCCATGTTCTTGTCGTCGGGGTAGAGGTTCCTGCGCCTGGTCTCCTCCCTGATCATGTCCCCCATGGCGATGATGCTGAGCCCAGTCCTCGCGAGCTCCTTAGCGGCGGTAGACTTACCTGCGCCGGGCATCCCGGTGATCCCTATGATGAGCAAAACTGTATCCGCCGGCCGAGTGTTCGGTTACGGTATTAATCATAATCGGGTTCTGATTTATTAGTTCGGACGGGAGAGCGTGGCGAAAGGTGGCCCCGTGTTGCGCGCTTTCTTGGCTTTCGACATTTCTCAGGAGGTCATCGAAGGACTACTGAAGGCCGAGGAAGAGCTGAGGCAGACGAGGGCAGATATCGGACTCGTGGGCAGGGAGAACCTCCACTTCACCGTGAAGTTTCTCGGAGACGTTCCGGACGACATCGCTTCCAAGGTAGATGGAAGGGTGATGGGGTTGGGACTGACCTCCTTCGAGGTAGGTATGAGAGGAATAGGGGTCTTCCCCGACATGCGAAGACCGAGGATAGTGTGGGCGGGAGTGTCCGTACAGGATGAGGCTGCAATCACAGA
>JASHZW010000103.1 GCA_030042335.1 Nitrososphaerales archaeon | reverse complement strand
CTCTATGGTCAACCCCAAGAAGGGCGAGAATGTAGTTGTCGATGATCTGGGGTTCCCGAGCGGAACATTCCCAGCCGTCAACCTCGAGAAGAAGGGCGTCGAGGTGAGGTGGGTCAAGAACAGGGACGGGATGATTACGGCCGAGGACTACGAAAGCGTCATTGATGGGAAGACGAAACTCGTGATAGTCAGCTTGGTTTCCTGGGTGAACGGGCTCAGGGCCGAGGTGGAGGGAATCATCAAGGTAGCGCACGAGAAAGACGCTTTTTGTATGGTCGATAGCACGCACGCTACGGGATACGTCGACATCGATGCCGACGGATGGAAGCTCGACTTCCTCGCCACAAGCAACTACAAGTGGCTCCTCTCCACCCACGGGGCGGCGGAGCTCTTCTGCGCCAAGGGCCTGCTGCACGAGTTCGACCCTCCACAGCTTGGCTGGCACTCGACCCCTGGCGGGCAGACGGGGCTCAGCATCGAGAGGTTCGAGCTGGCCGATACTGCAAAGCGGTTCGAACCAGGGAACCCGGACTACATCAGTATCTACACGCTCATGAAGTCGCTGGCGGTGATGTCCCGCTTCGGGAGGCGTAAGATCACCGACAAGACGCTCAGGCTCTCCCTGATGGTGAACGAGGGGCTACGGGACCTCGGAATGACAGTCTTGACCCCCAAAGGCATGAAGCACCTTTCCGGCATAACGTTCGCGTACTCGAAGAAAATCTCCGGTGACGAGCTTCAGGCTAGGCTCAGGAAGTCGAAGATCCTCGTCACATCAAGGTCCTACCACGGAAACTCTGGCATCAGGGTCTCTCCCTACTTCTACAACGAGGAGAAAGATGTCAGCACCCTTCTTTCGGCGATAAAGAAGCTGGTCTGAAGAGGGCCTATTTCGGCTTTGGATGCGCGGGCTTGCGCCTCTCGTCCCGCGCGATAGCCATCTGCTCGTCCAAGTATCGCATCTGGGCATCCAGGTCGAAGGTCCACTCACCCTTGGAGTCATCGACCAGGAAGCGCGGAAGCGAATAACCGCGCGAGTACGTCGTGTCAACGAGGAAGGTGCTGGACCGCTCGGCGACGGGTTCGAGCACCTCCCTGAGATAAGACATCGTCTCGACCATCTGCTCGAGGGGTATCGCGATCTCCGTAAGATAGTCCTGACCTCCAGCCTCGAACCATGTGAAGGGCAGGACGCTGAGCTTCTCGCTGATACGGGCGAGCTCTTCGGGGCTCACAGAGCGCACAGACACCGTCGTGAACGCAAAGCTGTGCCGGGGCGCGAACGGCTTCCCGAGCTCAGTGTTCGTGTGGGACCTGAGCCAGTTCACTCCGTGCGACGAGATGAACCTCGCCCGTTCGATGTGTTCAGCGTGACGATACGCGGTCTTGCTGCTCACGCGGATATGCTTGGCAATCGTCTTTAGAGGTGTGGCAGAATTGGCGATCAAGAAAGCGAGAAGCGCTATGTCTGTCGAGTCGAATTTCTGCTTCGCGCTCTTGGGAGGCAGCTTGAACGGCAAGACGACCGGGGACTGTCCCCAGTCGAACTCCCACCGTCCCCTTTTGAAATCATAAATCTCGGGCCGCATCTTTGGGTGCCTCCTCCAGGAGAACCGCAAGATGTCGTGGACCTCCGAGACGATGCGTCCCTTCATCCTATCTAGGATTTCCGGAAACTCGTTGTAGTGCTCCTCGGGGAGCGCGAAATGAAGGACATATCTGCTGTCTGGCAGGGTTCTCGAGAACCCGAAGAGGAACCAATGGTCATCCATCCCATCAAAGACATCCACTATGTTCTCAGAGAACTCGTCGGTGATGTCCACCACCGCGACGACGTCCCTCAGGCCGAGTGCGCCAAGGTCTATCCTTGCCTGTACGACGTAGCCGTTCTTCTCGATTATCGACCTGAAGATGTAGCTGACGCTCTCTTTGGGCTCGTTCAACTTCCGGGCGACCCCAGCAAGGTTGGGGCCCGAGGCCTCTATCTCCTTGACTATCGAGGCGATGCGACTCTGCCTCTTCGGACGAGGCGTCCCCGCTACTCTCGTTTCTGAAGCTCCCTTTGGCAAGGCCGCAAAGGTCACACATCCCGCCGCCGTTTATAATACTACGGAACGTCCACTATATGCGACAGTTACATACTGGCGTTCAAAAAGAATAGCTACATAAACAGATAATCCCGGGACTCAGGATTGCCCGCTTGGAGCGAAGTGGAATCCGTCCTTTATTCCCACGATCGGCGCACAACGGAAGAATAACCATCTACCTGACGGCCGAGGTGAACCACTGCGGGCCCGTCGTCATCGACATGGCGTATGCCGGCCAGGGCAGGTTCGCACCGGGCTCACCCAGCCAGAGGTGCTGGTCTGTCCCGTACATTCCACACATCTCTATCTTGACGATGAGTCCGTCCTTTTCCACCGAAGGGTAATCGAACCTGCCGCACCTCCATCTTGTGGGGTGTCGTCATGACCGCAGCTCTGACATGTCTGACCAATCGCCCGCGAAACCCCGTGACTCATCCTAAGTCTCGTCCAGAGAGGCTGCAGGAAAGGGTTATGAAAGCTAGGAACGTACTAAGGGGGTATGGCCAAGGAGAGTACCGTCTTCCCGTACATACCGAATTCTGTCCCCGAGGTGAAGGCGCAGATGCTCAAGGAGGTGGGCGCCAAGGACGTGATGGACCTGTATGCAGAGATACCCGACAGGCTGCGTTTCAAGAGGAAGCTCAGACTTCCCGAGCCGATTCTGAGCGAGCACGCCCTGAAGAGACACGTCGAGGGGCTCCTCGAGAAGAACAAGAACGTCAAGCAGTACCTCAACTTCGTAGGAGCCGGATGCGGAGAGCACTTCATCCCCGCGGTCTGCGACGAGATAAACGGGCGCGGCGAGTTCCTGACGGCCTACGTCGGCGAACCCTACGCTGACCACGGGAAGTGGCAGGCGCTCTTCGAGTACTGCAGCCTCATGGGCGAGTTGCTCGACATGGACGTGCTCAGCTGTCCGCTCTACGACGGCGCGCAGGCCACAGCCAGCTCCATCCGTATGGCGTCTAGGATCAGAGGCCGGAAAGAGGTCGTCATCCCCCGACAGCTCAACCCTGAAATCAAGGCGGTACTGAGGAACTACCTCAAGCCTGACATCTCGATAGTCGAGGTTGGCTTCGACACGCAAACCGGGCTCCTCGACCTTGCCGACCTGAAGAAGAAGGTCTCCTCGAAGACTGCTGCCGTCGTGATAGAGAACCCCTCCTACCTAGGGGTGCTTGAGAGCGAGGCCGAGGAGATAGGGAAGATTTCCCGAGACCACGGGGCCGAATTCATTGTCAACACTGACCCGATATCGCTGGGAGTCCTCGCGCCCCCCTCACAGTACGGCGCGACTATCGCATGCGGCGACTTCCACCCGCTCGGCGTCCCCCTGATGGCCGGAGGAGGGCAAGGAGGCTTCATCGCGACGAAAGACGACATGAAGTACATCAGCGAGTTCAAGGATCTGATGTTCGGGATAACAAACACCACGGTAGAGGGAGAGTATGGCTTCGGCGAGGTGCTCTTCGACAGGACCTCGTACGGGTCGAGGGAGAAGGGCAAGGAGTTCACCGGGACGAGCACGGGTATCTGGGCGATAACGGCCGCGGTCTATCTGACGCTGATGGGGCCGAAGGGGATGGAGGAGACGGGGAAGACGATAATGCAGATGTCCCAGTACACAGCGAAGCAGCTTTCCGGGATAAGGGGATTGAAGCTCAAGTTCCCCAAGACACCCTTCTTCCAGGAGTTCGTCGTGAATTTCGACGGCTCCAAAGCGAAGACGGTCGAGAGGGTCAACAAGGCCCTACTCACCAAGGGCATCTTTGGCGGCAAGGACCTCTCAAAGGAGTTTCCTGAGCTGGGGCAGAGTGCCCTCTATTGCGTGACCGAGGTCAGGACGACCGAGGACATAGATCGCTTAGTCAAGACGCTCAAGGAGGTAGTCTAGACATGGGAAGAGACCCAGACACGCTTCTGCGAAAGTTCCACGAGGCCGCCTGGGACGAGCAGATTGTCTTCGACATGAGCGTGCCCGGCGAGCGTGGTATCATGATTGCCCAGCCGGACGCGAAGGTGAGAAAGGCCGTCGGTAACGGTACGGCGGTCATCCCCGCGAAGCTAAGGCGGAAGTCCCCGCCCAAGCTCCCCGAGATGAACCAGATGCGCGTCCTGCGGCACTTCATGCACCTCTCGCAGGAGACCATGGGGACCGACTTTACGATCGACATCAGCCAGGGAACCTGCACCATGAAGTACAGCCCGAAGGTCCAGGAGCACATCGCCGGCAGGAATCCGGGCATCCGCGAGGTCCACCCCCTCCAGCCGGCGGAGACGATGCAGGGCCTGATGGAGCTGGTCTACAAGCTGGAGCAGTTCCTCAAGGAGATTTCCGGGATGGACCGGTTCTCTTTCCAGCCCGCGAGCGGGGCACACGCCGCTTATACCGCGTCGTCCATCATCAGGGCATATCACGCATCCAGGAAGGACTTCGACAGGACCGAGACCATCACCACGATGTTCTCCCACCCGTGCGACGCCGCTGGGCCCGGCACCGCGGGATTCAAGGTCGTCACGATAATGCCCGACAACGACGGCTATGCCGACATCGAGGCGTTCAAGGCCGCGCTCTCAAAGCGGACCGCAGCCATCTTCATCACCAACCCCGAAGACACGGGCATCTACAACCCACGGATAGACGAGTTCGTCAATGCCGCACACGAAGCAGGTGCCCTCTGTTACTATGACCAGGCGAACGCCAACGGAATTCTCGGGATCACAAGAGCCAGAGACGCCGGCTTCGACCTCTGCCACTTCAACCTGCACAAGACCTTCTCGGTCCCGCACGGGAGCATGGGCGGCGCCGTGGGGGCGCTCGGCTGCACGAACACCCTCGCCAAGTTCCTCCCCATCCCCCAGGTCAAGTTCGACAGGAAGAACGGCACCTACTACTGGTACCACGGCAC
>JASHZW010000102.1 GCA_030042335.1 Nitrososphaerales archaeon | reverse complement strand
AGTGACTGTTATCATTGAGGGATCGAAGTTCTTTCCAGAAGCTGCACCCTGCGGGATGATCACTTGCTGGCTGGTGCCCGTACCGGTGCCCGTGGCCGAAGTAGACGTTGTCGAGGTTGAAGTTTGGCTCGAGTTGGAAGTCTTACTTGACGTGCTCGACGTCGTTGAGGTGATGATGATTGTCGACGTGGTGGATGTGGGGCTGGTCGTCGATGTCGTGTTCGTGAGCGATGTAGCAGTGGTGGTTGAGCTTGGCCTGGTTGCAGCGTAGACCCCGACACCCACGATGATGATGATGACGATGATTATGATGGCTCCTACGGTGGTTGAAATAGCTGTTGCGCGGTTTTCTTCGAATTTCATTTTCGTCGGGAAAGGCCCCATCTACAACGTAAATCACGAATGACTGATTCTTACAGGGGGTTTCTTCCGACGTATCTTTGCTTCACTTTGCTTAAAGGCAAGTTGTTTCATAACAATCCTATGGGGGACTCCTCGGGGGTCCGGCCCCGTCGGACGCCCGGACTCGAGCTCAGGTCGCGCGCCTTTTTCTCCCTGATGGGTGGATTCTTGATCCTCCCCGTCCTGCCGGTACAGTTCACGTCGGTGATAACGGCCATCGTGTGGTCGTTCGCCGGACCGCTGCCCGCCGTCGTTTTCCTGCTGGGCGGGACCTTCTTTCACGCAGATTCGATTCCAATAATGTCCGGGCTTCAGGATATCGTCGCGCGCATCCTGCCTGAGCTCTCGGTCCCCGAGGATCAGGTGGGCGCCGTGACAACGATGCTGCTCGGGAACTTGGTGACGGCCTATCTGTTCAAGATGTTCGTAAAGAAACGCATACTCTCGCGCCTCCCGCCGTCGTACAGGTTCGCCTGAGGGCGTAGGCCGAGGACTACTCTTCCCTGCCTTGTTCGTTCCCCGAATGGACCACGAGGACCGGGCATTTCGCCTTCTTTACTATGTCGGAAGAGACACTTCCGAAGAGCAGCCTCTCCATCGTGCTCCAGTCCTTGGCTCCCGTGACCACCAGGTCGACTTCTTCCTTCTCCGCCTCCTTCACGACTTGCTCGGCTATCGGCACGTCGGCCGGCAGGACTTTGGACCTGGCCGTCACGCCCCTCTCCTCCGCCACCCAAGTGAACCTCGTCATCCAGCGTGAGGTCTTCTCTTCCTCGCTGTCGTCGGTCGCCCATGCGCGGGCCGGAAGGACCACCGGCATGCCGGCACCGAAGGGCGGCACGAACGCGAGCGTGGGGACCTTCACGTGAACGAGGACAAGTTCCGCATGGCTCGTCGTGGCCAGGCCGAGCGCGAACTCCGCCGCCTTCTCCCCTCCCTCAGGAGAGTCGACGGCAACCATGACCTTGGTCAGCTGCTGTTCGTGCGTCAACGTCCGCGCCTGCGAAGACGATTTACGCCTCATGATAGCAGGGGACGGACGCGCCTAAAAACGGCGAACCACACAAAGTTCTAGTCGAATTCGCTGCGGCGCACGCATGACCGAAGCGGAGACCCCGCCGCTAATTTAGTACCTAGCAATCCTGCGCAATCTCTAAAGGCAATCCACGCACCCATAACCGATGTACTACAGAGACCTTCAGCCTCATAAGCTGGTCAATTTAGGAAGACAGCTCAGAGGCCCGGCCCTCGTCCGGGTCGACATGAACCTGCCCGCCTCGCACGGTATGATCGAGGAAGACTCTCTGAGGATGCGGGTCTACGCCCACGTCATCGAGATGTACTCAGAGTACGCGGGGCTCGTCGTGATGAGCCATCAGGGAAGGAAGGGCGGCGACGACTTCACTCCGCTTTCTCCTCACATGCGTTCGCTCAGGAAGTTCCTCCCGCGCGACGTGGAGGTGGACTTCGTCCCCCACGACAATGTGTTCAGCGCCCAGACTAGGGAGAGGATTAGCAGGCTTGGCAGAAGGCAGGTCGTCGTCCTCGACAACATGCGCTACTTCGACGAGGAGAGCCGCTGGGATGTAGGGACGTGTTCCTACATACCCTTCTTCAGGGGTGTTATCGACACATGCGTGAACGATTCGATGCCGACCTGGCACAGAGAAGACTCAAGTCTCATGTGCCTGCCCTACGTCGCCAAGACATACATCGGCCTCAGGTCTGCGTACGAACTCAGGGTCCTTCATGACATAATCAACAACCCTGAACCGAAGGCGCTCGTTATGGGCGGGGCGAAGCTGCAAGGTCTCGGACCTTGCCATGATCGCCAAGAGGGGCGTGGAGATCTACTGCGGCGGGCTCGCCGGCCAGCTGATCGCCAAGGCGCGCGGCTGGAAGCTGGGAGACGGGAACGACAAGTTCCTGCTCGCGCGGTTCACGGCGACGGAGTACGAGGACGCCAAGGCGCTTGCGAACCTCACAGACGCTGTCGGCAATCCGATCGTGCAGCATCCGGTGGACTTTGTCGTCGAGGACCATGGCGAGAGGGAGGACGTGAAGATCTCGGAGCTCGAAAGGAGGAGGGGCATAATCAAGGACATTGGCGAGGAGACCATGGAAAGCTATGCAGAATCGCTACAAGAGAGGCCTGTGAGGGTCAGGGCAGGCCCACTGGGTGTATACGAAGAGAACTACTGGAACGGTCTCGAGCTGACAAAGAGGATAAGCGGCGATGGCTTGGTCTTCCTTGGTGGGGACACCTCCCAGGAGCTTAACGAGGGAGGACTGCTGGGCCACATAGAGGATGCGGGTGGGACCATCTGCGTGAGCGGAGGGTCGTTCCTGCACGGCTGGGCAGGGGGTTCGTTCCCCTCTGTCGAGCTCGTTCTGAACGGAGAAGTGTCTCGCCTGGCACAGTAGCTTCGATATCTGAGAAAGTTAGCGCACGCATTAGGGGTTCGAGGGGCTTTCTGGTGCAGATGACCATGAGCAAGCAGGATCTAAGCAGGGAAGAATGGGAGGAGAAGACGAAGGAACTACGTCAGGAGTTCGAAAGGAGGCTACGTGACATGGACAGGCAGCTGAGGAAATCTCTCTCGACTGAACAAGAGGAGATCGACGAGGAAGGCATGAACATAAGCGCTCTCAAGAACAACCTTGGTGTCGTCAGGGGGAGAGTCGTCAAAGCGGTCAAGAGAGGAGACGACATGGTCTCCGACCATCCGCTGCTGGTCGTCGGTGGGGCACTCGCAATCGGGGTTCTGATCGGGGCACTTGCCGCCAGCCGAGGAAAAGAAGACTAGGTCGGCGCTGGTCCAGCAGCTGCTGGACCCGGTAGCGAGAGAGGCGGAACACGTCATCGACACGTACATCCAGGAGCTGGAGCGGACCCTTGAGGCGCACGCGAGCCGGTTCGTCGTGAAGATGGCGAGACTCTTCGCGCTCTCGATGGTGAGCTTCGTGCTCTTGGGCGTCGGCGCCGTGCTGCTTACCGCGTCGCTGACGGAGTTCTTGGACCTGTTCCTGCCGTTCTGGGCGACGCTCGGAGTGCTGGGAGTTGTGGTCCTGGCGGCGGCCGGAGGCTTCATGTTTCTCGCTCGCCGCACCGTCGGGAGGCAGCGTAAGAGCGTCTGAAGCCGCCGTAAAAGGAGGATTCTTCGCGAGAATTCTACGTAAAATTAAATTAGAACTCGCATTTCATCCAATCGGTTGCGGCATTCTTGCGATTTGCACGTCAGACGAGGCCTGTCCCCCTCATCGCGATAGGTCTAGCCGCGGCCGTCTTCCTCTTCATCACTTACCAGTATTCCGAGTACACGCTCGGTCAGATCAACAGGGTCGCAGTGAGCAACATCGAATCGAGCGCCCAAGTCCAGGTGACGGACACAGCGAGCGTGCTGGTGGCGAAGCTGGAGGGAGTTGCCTCGAGCGTGCAGTTGGTGGCGAACACCGCGTCCGCAGGGAACCTGACTTCCACCGAGGTACTGCTCGGGGCAGCGGAATCATCGAGTGGCGGTTTCGTCGATAACTTCTTCTGGATCGCGGGTAACGGGACGCTGCTGGCGCTGAACAACGGTACCGTCCAGAGCGTCGCTCCCTACGCGGGCGACAACTATACGGGGAGGCCGTACTTCTCCGGAGCCGAGACGTCGCCGGGGGTGCACGTGACCGGCGCAGTTCCTTCGCTCAGCAACGCGACCGTCTTGCACATCTTCGTCTCGGAGATGGCAGAGCGGATGGGGCCCAACGGCACAGAAGTGATGCTAGGGGTCGTGGGGGCAGCGATCGACCTCACGAGCCTGGGCAGCTATATCCAGGGCCAGATTTCGCTGAGTTCGAACGGAGACGTGAACCTGTTGGACGACAACGCCACCATCCTTTATACCCAGGACACCAAGCTGATAGGTCAGAACATCTTCTCGCAGTCTATCCAGAGCCAGATGCCGTCGAGCCTGGACAACTCTCTGGACTCGCTGATAGACAAGTCGCTAAATGGTACGAGCGGCGTCTCCAGCTTCGACGTCGATGGGACCAACATGACCGTTGCCTATGTGCCCGTGTACCTGGACGGGGCGATCATGGCCGGCGGTCTCCATGAGTTCGGCGTTCTCTACGTCGTGCAGGCGGACACACTCGAGGGCGAGAACGCTGCCTTGATCTCGCAGCTGAGAGTCCTGGGCTCCTTCGTCATCCTCGGGATAGCGGGGGTAGCCGTCGGTTCAGCTGTGGTCTTCCTAGGTTGGAACAAGAGGCTCGACGACACGGTGACGAAGAGGACATCGGACCTTGTGGCGGCCAACGAGCAGCTGAGGGCATACGCTCGAAGCCAGACAGACTTCGTCAACATAGCAGCACACGAGCTCAGGACGCCTACCCAGAGCATACTCGGGTTCACTGAGATACTTCAAGACTCCAGCGCCAAGGAGACGGCCAATTCGACAGGTACGCCTAACCTCGACAACACAGAGATGAAGCAGGCCGTGGACTCGATAAGCAGCAACGCGAGGCGGCTAAAGAAACTGACTGACGACATCCTCACAGTGTCGCGTATAGACGACAACAGGATGGTCCTGTCCAAGGAGACCTTCGACCTCAACGGCACTATTAGGGACGTCATCAAGGAGACCGAGAAGGTTCCGGGTTCGAACATAGGAGTGACGATACGGTATGAGCAGACGGAGCCCCAGATCATGATCACGGCCGACAACACGAAGATTCACGAGGTGCTCTCGAACCTACTCAACAACGCCGTGAGGTTCTCCGAAGGGAAGGGAACGATAACGATAAGGGCCGGCAAGACCTCGGACAATCAAGTCATGGTCAGCGTCAAGGACCAGGGAAAAGGCATAGACCCGGAGGTCCTTCCGCGGCTGTTCAACAAATTCGTCACGACCTCACCCTCGGGCACCGGCCTGGGCCTGTTCATCGCGAGCAAGCTGGTTGCAGCGCATGGGGGGAGAATGTGGGCGCAGAACAACGGCTCCAACGAGCGGGGCTCGACATTCAGCTTCACTCTCCCGCTGGGCGCCAGCGGGAGCGGTCGAGCCCGACGCTAAAGAATCCTAGATAACAATCTTCCTTACGCCGTAAAAGCTCCGCTTCCAGTAGGGCGCGGACGGATTGGCCCGGAAGACTTGGAAAGGCAGGTTCCATCAATTCCGTATCCCAAGGTGGCGCACCCTTGGGGTGCCTTTGGCAAACAAGACGCTGCTCGTTGGTCTCCTTGTAATCGCGATAATCATAGCCATAACCCTCGTGGCACTGATGGAGATCCATCCTCCCTGGCTGGCCGTCACGCCAGCAGCGGCAGCTAGATTCTTCTGGTAGAAACATGCAGCCGGACTATGTGGCGGCGGCGGTCACCCTAGTCGCTTGAAAGCGGCGATACACCAGCCTCACTACTTTCCCTATCCCGGCTTCTTCCACAAGGTCAAGCAGGTGGACATCTTCGTGATGATGGACGCCACGCAATACGACAAGAGGTTCACCAACCGCAACCGGATTCTAGACCCGCACGGGCCCGTGTGGCTGAGTGTTCCCATCGACAAGGCCCGCAGGTTCATGCCTAACCGCGACGTCATGGTCAACAACACCATTCCGTGGAAGAGCGACCACTGGCAGAAAATCCTGGTTTCCTATGCGAAAGCGCCATACTTCGACCTCTACTCGACGGACCTCAAACGGTTCTACGAGAGGGACTGGAGGTCGCTCTTCGAGCTCGACCTAGAGACTACCAAGAAGGTCATGGAGTGGTTGGGTGTGGACACGCCCGTGGTGCTCGAGTCCACGCTGGGCGTCAGGTCCATGGGCAGCCAGCGCCTCGTCGACATATGTGAGGCGGTGGGCGCGAACGCATACCTCTCCGGACGAGGGGGGACAAGATACCTGGACGAGGGTGTCTTCCGTGCTCGGGGCGTATCCATGGAGTACCAGAGCTACTCGGCTGTCCCCTACCCGCAGAGGTTCGGCGGGCAGTTCGTCCCAGACCTTTCAATCCTCGATATGCTCTTCAATGTCGGCCCCGAGAGTCCTGCTTACATCGACCAGAGGGGCGCAATCGCAGCCAGGAGTCCCCGATTAGCGCACACGTAGGCTGCCTCTCTCGTTTTGATACCGAAGAATCCTCGTGCAGCGATATATCGTCCGGACCACTTCAGCCAAGCGTGAAAGTGCTTGCCATAGGGGCGCATCCGGACGACATCGAACTTGGTTGCGGCGGCATGCTCATCAGAGCTGCCCGTGCGGGCCACCAGGTCCATATGTGTACCGTGACCAGAGGAGCTGCCTCGGGTGACCCCAACGAGAGGACACAGGAGCTGTTCAAGTCTGCCAAGTTCGTCGGAGCCAAGGACGTGATGATAGGGGACTTCCAGGATACGAAGCTGAGCGTCAACAACGAGCTGATCAACTTTCTCGAGTCATACATCGACAAGGTCGACCCCCACATAATCATGACTCACTTCCATGGGGACATCCATCACGACCACAGGGCGGTCTCGATCGCGACCCAGGAAGCGGCGCGTTTCGGATCCAACATCCTCGCATACGAGATTCCCCTGACGAGGAACTTCGACCCAAGGGTCTACTTCGACATCTCCGATGTGATCGACGACAAGATAGAGCTGATAAGGATCTACTGGTCGCAGCGGAGCAAGCTCTACGTCAAGGCCAACGCAATAAAATCACTGGCCGAGTTCCGCGCACTTCAGAGCAGGCTCAACACTTCGGTAAACTACGTCGAGGCGTTCGACACGCTGAAGATGTGCCTCGACAATGAGTTCAAGCTCCTGAAGGTTCCCCACGACAAGGTACACTCTGTCCCCAACACCTCGAAGATTTCGACCCCTGAGGAGCTAGAGGCCCTGATACAGCAGAAGAAGCTGGACGGGCCGAGGATAGGCTGAAGGCTATGATGCGGGCGATGCCCACGAGAGACAGGAAGATGCTGGGTTCGGGTAACCGAGAGTCGCTCGACATCATAAACATGGTGCTGCACGTCTGCGTCAGCTGGACGATGAAGACGCACATCATGTACAAGTGCAACCTGAACTCAAAACAGGTGCAGGACTACCTCGACGTCATACTCCGGTTCGGGCTTGCAGAGTCAGCCGAGAGCGATTCGGGACGCACGCTCTACAAGACCACCGAGAAGGGTACCAGGTTCACCCACATCTACTCCGAGCTGCTCGAGATATTCGAGATCGACAGTGGCGCCTCGCTGATGCGGGCGTAGAGCGGTCGCGACGATTCTTTCAGGAGATTCGACGCAAACGTAGTTGTCTTTCGCGTGCTAGATTGTAGCGTTGAAGAAGCTGCTGCTCTCTGCAGTCATCATCGCCGTCCTTGGGGTCTCGATCCTCGCCTCGGTGGAGCTCCTGTCTGCCCACGTACCGGGTACGTCCACAACGAGCGCAGGCGCGAGCACCGGCACGGGAGGCAAGGTTGTCGCTGCGATCAACAAGGCCCAGTCCGGGCTGGTCGCGTCGGACCCGCTCGACAGCTACGCCACCCAGGAGCAGCTCCAGGCGAACGGGAGCTACTGGTCCTACGGAGGCACCGCGAACTCCAGCTCGTACTACAGCTTCTATGAGAGCGCCGACCAGCTCAACATCGGCATAGTCGCCCCCGACTCGGGCGAGTGGTCTGGATTCTACGCGGTAACCCCTCCGACCTATGCTGACCTGGTGCACGCCGTACTGACGGTTTCCACCGGCCAAGTATCCGGCTTTTACGATACCGGGCTGTACATGCAGTCCACGAACCAGCTGGTCAACTACCTTACCTGCCTCGCCATCACGACGCCAAGCGGGACTACCTGGGGAGTAGTGCACGGTTACGGGACGCAGCTTCAGGACGTGGTCATCGACCCCCTCTGGGTGGACACGGCCTCAAACCAGCCGCTCACCGAGGATTGCACCCTCGCGACAAACGGCCAGAACTACATCGCGGTCTACCTCGACCATCAGGAAGTCTATTCATCCAACACGACCAACCTTGGCATGCCCGGTCCGTACAACTTCTTCGTCGAGGAGGAGTCAGAGTATGCCGGCCAGATCCTCTACGGCGGCTACCAGGACTTCTACGCCACCCTGAACAACACGGTATCGGTCACAGACATCCCCTCGGGCGCGACCACGGTGGCCCTTGTCAACCAGACGGGTCAGGTCTATGCCACGGCGCCGGTGTCCGGCGGCTCGTCACTGCTGAACGTGGGTGAATACACCTTCCCGCTAACCGGGTACGTACAGGTCTATGACTCTCCCTCAATGTCCGCCTCGTCGGAGGTCGCTTCGACCCCCCTCGAGCAGGTCTATGGGGGAGACGTCTACACCTTCGGTAGTGCTCCCCCCAAGACCGTCTCGCTCTCGGTGACCGCCGAGGACACGTCGGGGCATGACCTCGATGGGTACTACGTCACAGTCACCCAAGGACGCAGCATGATTGCGAACGGGTCGACACCGTGGACCTTCACAGGACTAGGAAGTGCGTCGACCTACACAGTCACAGCGTATGATTACGGTTCGTATGTCTTCGACCACTGGAGCGACGGGTCGACCTCGAGGACGATCAGCGTCTTCCTCACGAAGAACACCGACCTCGTAGCGATATACAGGAACGTGGACGCCCCTCCGCCGCAAGGAGAGTCCACCGTCTCGATCCAGGCGGTCGACTCGTCGGGCACCTCGCTGACAGGCCTTTCGGTGACCGTCTGGCAGGACGGCGTCCTGTACGGGGTCTCCTACACCCCTGCCAGCTTCTACTTGGACACAGGCACTACCTACCTCATCGCGGCTGCGGGATACAACGGATACACCTTCAGCAGCTGGCAGAACGGGCCGAACACCGCCTACTACGAGGTTACGCCCGAGACCCAGACCCTGTCGCTGGTGGCTGTCTACAGCTACACCGGCTGAGATGAGTCCGCGGCTGTTCCCTGCCCGCACAGGTACGAGGAGGCCGGCCATTCAGAGCTGGAGCCTTACTCGCTAATTTTTCACCTAGCGCCCCGTTTGTTTCTTTGTGCGCCAAGTCAGTTAATCGCTGAGCGACTGTATACGGCCATGGAAATGGAAAGACCGTCTCCACAATTCAGGTGCGACATCTGCGGAGCGACCTTCCGTGATGCCGATGGCGCTGGCGAAACACGAGAAGATTCACTTCGAGAAGCACGACGTGGAACAGGGTATCGCTCCGCCGATGGGTGGTACGGAGCTTCCGGGTACTGGCCCTTCCCTCTGAGGGACAGGTCCGGCCTCACCGGTGAACAATCTTCCAGCAGTTAGCTAAGCGGGTAGCCTCCACATGGGACGATGAAGACCTCTTTGGACCGAGCCCGCCGAGCAGGAGGCATCTCGGCCCGGGACGGCTTGGTTTTCATAGTAACAGTGCTGGTCGTGGTCGTCCTAGTAGAGGGCATCATAATAGCGAACGCATCGAACCCCCAGGGCACCTACACCATGACCTCTACCGTGACCTACATAGGCGGCGGGAATGGCACTGATACCGCAGTTACCGTGACAGTCACCTCGACTGCCGCCGCGTCCACCAAGACCGTCACGATAACGGCTGGTTCGGCATCGGACAATACGGTAACCTCGACGGTGACCACCACTGTAACCTCTACCGTCACGGGAAACTCGACATCCTCCGGCCCCCTGGTCCCCGTCGTGACTATACCGGCAGGTTCGGCGGCTTCAGATGGCGCCTCCAAGGGATACGACCCCGACCTGATAGTGGTCGTCCTCGGGGTGAACAATACCGTCACCTGGATCAACGAGGACAATGTGTATCACACAGTGACATCCACCTCTGCCCTCGAACCCTTCAACTCCGGCCAGATTGCTCCAGGAGGGACCTTCACCTACAACTTCACCACGGCCGGGAACTACTCGTATTTCGACGAGAACTATCCCTGGATGAGCGGTCAGGTCACGGTCGAGGCCTGACAATCATATGTAGCCACTTTCCGACAACTATTAAAAAACCCGAGAGTCCGCCACATTCGGCAATGGTTTCAGCCACCCGAGTCCTCATAGTGGACGACGAAAAGGACATCACAAGCTCGCTGAAGCTGGGACTTGGCCACAGAGGGTTCAAGGTCGACGTATACAACGATCCGGTCGAGGCTCTCGCGAATTATGCTCCGGGCTCGTACGACCTGATCATCCTCGACATACGCATGCCCAGGATGAACGGGTTCGAGTTATTCAGGGAGGTCAAGAAGCTCGACAAGTCGGTGAAGGTCTGCTTCCTGACCGCCTTCGAAGTCTACACGGATGAGTTCAAGAGGCTCTTTCCCAATATGAAGGTCGAGGGTTTCCTCAGGAAACCTATTACGATCTCTGAGCTGGCGACCCAGATAAGCAGGATGACCAGCTAGCGCTCAGACGATGGGCTCCATGTCGAGGACCGGAACCCCGTCAGAGTTGACGACATCCACCCCTATGAACTGTGAGAAGGGCGACTCCGCCGCAAGCATTATCGTCCCCGCCAGGTAGTACAGCTTCATCCTCGAGGCCGCTAGGCGGGACGCGAGTGACGACCTTTTCTCCCCCTCCCTTATGAGCACGACCGCCGCGCCCCGAGTCGAACGAGCCGCGACCGCGCATTTCGCCACGGCGTCATCCGACGCTCCGTCGACTATGGCCAGGACCGGACCGCCGGGCTTGCGCTCATCGCCTCCGTCGAGGCGTCTCAGCCTACCCCTGACAGCCTCCGGAAGGAGCTTCAGGTAGTTGTCGAGGAACGGCTCTTCCTGCTCGCCCATCGGGCCGAGCAGCACCTCTCCCTCGTCCGGGGACGCCGCCGCTATGTCCGCCAAGAGTATCGCGCCGATCCGGGGGTCCACTCCTTCGCCCAGTTCCAGTGTGGAGACCGCGCCCAAGGGTAGGCCCCCACCTATGGCTGCGTCCAGCCGGCCGTGCCCGGTAGAAAGGAAGCCCGGGTCCTTCCTCCCATGCGCGACTCCGGCGACGTGAGACCCGCGGGCCGGGATAGCGAACGCGTCCTGCGCCGGCTCAGAAAAGGCCCTGAAGCGGCCCTCGTTCAGGGTGAAGAAGTATGATGGCCTGGTTATCCTGGAGCCGAGGAGCTTCACGAGTTCTATCTGCCTGAGCCTCCTGCTCTCAACGATCTTCTGCCTCAGCACCACCACCCCGTCCATGAGCGAATCCAGGACAGCGGAGTCCGGATCCTCCATCGTAACGATGAGCCTTGCCCCTGCCCTCTCGCACCAGGTCTGTAGCACCCTCACGTTGGTCCTGAGGACCTTGCTCCCGATGTAGTCGTGCATGGCGTCGAGCGTGTCTATCACTATCAGTGGTGAGGTGGCGTCCATGAGCTGGCTCGTGACGCGCTCGAATAGTTGCGTGGGCTCGTCGAGCCTCGCATCGATGAAGCCGGTGGGAAGGTGCTCGTCGGACCGCTTCGATGAACCCTTCCGGCCCTGTTCCTGACTCTTGACTAGCCAAGGATGGTCTCTGATGAAGAGCGAGGGCGACTCTCTGGTCGAGAGGTAGAGGAAGTTCTTGATGGCTCCTAGGACACTTATCAGGGCCAGCGAGAGGGTGGTCTTTCCTGTACCTGCGCCCCCCTTGATCATCAGGGAACGGCCCCCTGCTGAGAGGAAGTCCGCTAACTCCTGAGGAAGCGCGGCTGGGAGATCGCCACTTGGAGACTGTTCCGGTCCGCCACTCATTCGCTTATGCAGTTCGACATTTGATATATGAGAATAACGGGCGATTTTTCAGTAGCCACAGGTCACGCTGGCACTCCCGGGCCTTGGCGGCCGGTAGCCCTGAGCTCGGGTTCGGCTAGAATCCAGCACGCCGCGTGATACCAGTCCCCTCCATACGTCACGTCTCCAGCTTCCAGGGCGACCTCTGCTTCGCAGAAACCGCATCTCCTGACTATATGGTCAGGGGAAGTGGTCTTGAGTTCGATGGAGACAGTCTTCACTCGGTTGTCCAACCTCGGGATTAAATCGTTCAATCCGCGAGTGAGTGGCGGATGCCGCCCCATAACCATATGCTAACATAGCGGCGTAAGAAAGCACTGTAGCCGTCTTCCACGTTACTTTACCGTCACGGACTTCGCAAGATTTCTTGGATAGTCCGGGTTCGTGTTCCGGCGGACGGCCATGTGATACGCCAGCAGCTGCATGGGTATCACCTCGAGCATGGGGTATAGCTCCTCCGAGGTTCCCGGGATGTTAATCCAGTAATCGTAGGTGTCACTGGGGATATCCGATATCCCAACGACCTTCGCACCGCGGGCCCTGACCTCGTGCGCCCCCGCGACGACATTGCGATGGGTGACATCGGAAGGGTTGAGCACGATGACGAAGCTGTTGGAGTCTAGCAACGCGAGTGGTCCGTGCTTGAGTTCCCCACCCGGGAGCGCCTCGGCGTGTACGTATGCGAGTTCCTTGATCTTGAGGGACCCCTCTGCGGCGACGCAGTAGTGGACGCCTGTACCCAGGATGTAGACATCCGAGAGCGGCGCCATCCTCTCCGCGAGCGCGCTCACCTTGCTGTGGTTCTGGAGAACCTCTGACATCTGCTTGGCGACAAGCTCGAACGACTGGACGGAGCCGTTCCCTCCCAGAATCTGCGCGACGGTGTGGAGCGCGACGAGCTGCGACGTGAAGCTCTTCGTGGCCGCGACCCCTATCTCCGGGCCGCATGCGAGATTGATGGCGAGAGAAGACATCCTTGCGAGCGACGATGTCGGGACGTTCACGATCGAGAGGAGTCTCGCACCCTTCTCCTTGGCCATCGTCGCCGCTTCCAGGACGTCGGCGCTCTCTCCGCTCTGCGATATCGCCAGCATCACCGAAGACGAGCTGAACGGCTGTGGGGCGAACCTCGCCTCGCTCGCTATGATCGTCTCCGTGCTGACCCCGCCGTACTTGGAGAACAGATACTTCCCCACAAGCGCGGCATGGAAGCTGCTGCCGCTCCCGGTCAGGTAGACGTGGTCTGCGGTCCTGATCATCTCAGCGGCCTGCGCGGCTACCGGCGCTATCTTCTCTGCCGTTCTTACCACTGCTCTGGGCTGCTCGAATATCTCCTTCAGGGTGTAGTGGACATAATCACCCCTGTCGGCGTCGCGTATCTCGTCTGCCACCCTTACGAGCTCCTGGTGGACGAGCCTCCCATCGAAGTCGGCTATCAGGAGCCTGCCTCCTCGCATCATTACGAACTGCTGGTTGTCGATGTAGACCACCCTGTCCGTCTGCTCGAGGAAGCCGAGGATGTCGCTAGAGACGAAAAGCCCGTGCTTGGCGACCCCTATTATCAGCGGTTCGCGGAGCCTCGCCGCGGCCAGGGTCCCATCCGGGAAAACGGCCGCAAAGGAATATGTCCCCTCCAACCGCGACACGGTATAGAGTATGGCTGCGCGGGCGTCCCTACCCCTGTCGAAGCCGTATTGGAGCAGGTTCACTATCACCTCCGTGTCTGTCTGACTCCGGAAGACGTATCCCTGGTCCTCCAGTTCCCTCTTCAATTCGCCGAAGTTCTCTATGATCCCGTTGTGCACGACGGCTATCTCCCCCGAGTTTGAGACGTGCGGATGGGCGTTCACCTCGCTCACGCCCCCATGAGTCGCCCATCTCGTGTGTCCCACCCCCACCTGCCCTTCCATCTCGTCCAGATGGAGGACGGCGTTCACCTCGACGACCT